>NZ_JBFAXK010000016.1:0-183417 GCF_040680715.1 Nocardia sp. NPDC051981
GATCCGGGTGCGGCTCGCGCGGCGGATCTGGTGGATCGACAGTTCCGGGTGCCGGCACCGAACCTGCTGGTCGTGGCCGACTTCACCTATGTGCGGCTGGCGACGGGCGCGTTCGTGTACACGGCGTTCGTCATCGATGCGTACGCGGGCCGGATCCTGGGCTGGGAATGCTCGACCAGCAAACTGACCGCGTTCGTGGAATCGGCGATCCGGCAAGCCGCCGCGCTGCGGAACCGTGAAGGGCATCCGCTGACTGATGTGATCCATCATTCGGATGCGGGGAGTCAGTATACATCGGTGAAATTCGGTGAGACACTGATGCTTTCAGGACTCAAACCGTCGATAGGGTCGGTTGGCGATGCCTTCGACAATGCCCTCGCCGAGACCACGATCGGGCTCTACAAGACCGAAGCGGTCCGTGATGATTCCCCGTTCCGGCGAGGCCCGTTGCACCGGCTCGCTGATGTCGAGCAACTCACCCATGAGTGGGTCAGCTGGTTCAACGAGTCCCGGCTGATGCACCGGCTCGGCCGCAAACCACCGGTCGAGTACGAAGCCGACTACTATGCCGCTCTGACCGAACAACCGGTCGGAGACAGATAACCGGGTGCGCATGAAACCCGGGGGGATTCAGTGGATCGAACGGGCCGTAACGGCCTCGTCATCGGTTGGCCACGATCGGGCGGCGACGGGTTGAGTTGGGCGAGTTGTTGGTATGCGCTGAGATGTCGGCGCAGTGCATGACCCCGACGGCTGGGCCGATACGAGGGTCTCGCTCCGCGTGCTCTACCGGGACGTTGGGGCGGGGCCCTTGTCCATGTTGTGTGGTCAGTGCGGGATGCGTTCGTGGAGCGTGAGCAGGATGTGGTCGAACGCCGACACCGTGGCGGGTTGGGCCGGTGGCACGGCGGGCAACTCACGGAGTAGCTGCTCGGCCAGGGGCGCGGAGCTTGGTATTGGTTTCCTGGGAGCGCCACACCAGCAGCTTCATCTCCGAGCTGGGCGCGTATTCCAGTGGCCGGCGCCCGCGCTTTCGCTGCCTGCCGGGACGCTTCGGGCCACCAGAGGCCGGCCGCGTTCCTGCGCGCGCTCACCGAAACCATCATGCTCACAGCCGATTTCACAATCGATGTGGTGACCGATGTGCGGGTGGCGCTGGACGAGGTGGCTACCACGTTGATCGCGGCAGCCGCTCCGGCCGCCTGGATCGGGTGCGACTTCCTCTTCGACGAGCACCGGATACAGGTTCCGTGCGGCGGCGGTGACCAGCAGCGATGCCGGGCTGATAGAGCACAGGTTCGGCTGGCGCTTCGTGGAGAAACTGACCGACTCGATCGCGGTGAGCAGTGCGAACTTCGACACGGTCCAGTGCGGATACCCGGTCGTCGTCGAGTTCGTCCGGTGTCGCGGAGACACGGGCCGGGAGTAGCCCAGGAACAAGGGCATACACAGGCATCGGGAACCGACGGGCCGAACCCGCCCGCATTCGTGCTGATCATGATTCGTCCGGTTCGACGGCGAGGAACGGTATGACCGGCATCGCGCCGACCGGGTCGTCCACCAGATTCGAGAAGGCCTGAAGGTCTTGGGCCCGGTCCAGCGGCTGGTCGATCGGGACCTCGCTGACCGGCGCGGCGATCGAGCCGTGCCGCACGCTCCGGATCGGGGCCGGGTGCCGGCCGATGCCCTGCACCTCCAAGTGGGCATCCGCGGGGACGATCCCGTAGATCAGCATGCAGTATTCGGATCCCGGGTAGTGCGAAGGCACGGCAGGAGGGGTCTTATTCGGAACCGAAGGTCTGGACGTCGTCATGCGAGGCGACGCCTGGCCGGATCAGCGTTCGCTGAACGCGTGGCGGGAGGTCGTCACGGATCGAGGCCGGTTCCTGACACCCGATGGGCTCGCGCGGCGAAAGATACCGCTGTATGGCGTGAGCCGGACTGCGGAGACGTTTCGTGTGCGGGAGTGCGGGTAGGCGAGGAGCGGGTCACGTCGGTGGCCCCCTCGAATACGGCACCCATGGGAAGGAAACGATCATGAGCGCAACCGACAAGGCGAAGAACAAAGCCGACCAGCTCGCCGGTAAGGCCAAAGAGAAGTTCGGCCAGGCGACCGGTGATAAGCAGCGCGAGAATCAGGGCAAGGCCGACCAGGGCAAGTCCAACCTGAAGGACGCGGGCGAGAAGGTCAAGGACGCCTTCAAGAATTGATGCGCGGGCGCCGCCGCACCGACGATGGCCCGAGCGCCGTGCAGACATCGTCGTCCGACAGCCACGGTCACAGTCGCGGAACTGCTTGCCCGGCACCGGATCTGGCGACGCCACCCACGCCGTCCCGGCCCGCCCGCGGACCGCCACGGTCCGGTATCCCCGGTCCCGCGCTGACCGGGCCGTGGCATTCGGGTCGCGCGGTTCTCCACCGCGCGGCCCTCCCTCAGGGCTGGGCGTTGGGGTCAGTTGGATGCGCTGGAACGGGTCAGCGCGGAATCGAGTGAGGAGACCGGCAGCCGCGCGATCAGGCGGTGCCGGCGCGATCGGTCCGCCCGACCCGGTGGACGCGTCGGGCGGACCCGGTCGCGGCTGTCAGTCTGGGCGCCGATTCCGGTACCGTCGCGAATGGCCCAGCGCTTCAAGGTATTTCGATCCGCTCAAGGATTAACGCGGGTTCGGCCCGGCGCTGGGTGGCGCCAGCGGGGACAGATGGTGAGTGGCGGGTCCCTCGAGGCGGGTGCCGTCGGCGGCGAAGCGGGAGCCGTGCAGCGGGCAATCCCAGGACTTCTCGGCCGGATTCCAGCGCAGGATGCCGCCCAGGTGCGGGCAGATTGCGGAGACGGTCGTGGTCGTGCCGTCGACGGTGCAGGTGGCGGCCGGGCGGGCGAAGCGGCGCTCGACGCGGCCGGTGCCTTCCTGGGGCCGGACGGGGTCGGTGCCGGTGCGGGTCAGGTGCCACCAGCCCGCGCACAATTGCAGTGCGACGCCGGCATTCGTCCGGGCGGCGGCCGGAAATGATCGCAGTTCGTCGGGCCGCCAGGTGGCGAAGGCATGTGCCCAGTCCGGTGGTTTGCCGGTGATATGTCCCCGCAGGACTTGGGCTGCGGCGACGGCGTTGGTAAATCCCCATTTCGCGTAACCGGTGGCGAGCAGGATGCCGTCGTGGCCAGGGAGCAGCGGACCGGCGTAGGGGAGTTCGCCGATCGGCAGGTAATCCTGTGCGGACCAACTGGTCAGGGGTGTAGCCGACGGGTACCAGCGCTCGGTCCACTCGTGTAGGTCGGCGATCTGATCGTCGGTGTGGTCCTCGCGCCCGACCACGTGACTGTTGCCTCCGACCAGCAGTACGTCGCCCTCGGGGTCGGGCACGGTGCGGACGGATCTGGTGGGTGCGCCGGCGGTGATGTACATGTCGGAGGACAGTGGCTGCGGCAGCCGGTACGCAGTGAGGTAGGACCGCAATGGCACCAGGCGGGTGAAGAATCCTCCGCGGTCCAGGATCGGCGTCCCGGTGGCGAGGATGACGGTGCCTGCGTGGACCGGGCCGTGCTCGGTGTCGATGAGGTAGTCGCCGGTGGCGGCGGTGCTCACCCCGTACACGAGACTGGATTCGTGGATGGGTACTGCATGCGATTCCACGTCGGCGGCGAGCGCGGCCAGCAACGACATCGGATTGAGCTGCGCCTGTGCCGCGAGCCGCACGCCGCCCAGGATCGGAAACGGCGCGTCGATCCGCTCGGTGAACTCGACCGGCATCCCCGCCTCCCGCAGTGCGCCGAATTCTCGTCGGGCGAGCGGCAGCTCGCGCTCGGATCGGGCGTAGGTGTAGGCGTCGCCGGCCTGGTAGGCGACAGCGTGTCCGCCGCAGTACTCCAGCAGCCACCGCTGCCCCTCGAGGTTGGCGTCGAGATAGGTGCGCAGCATGGCCGCACTGTGCCGGTGCCTGATGCGTTGGGCCCGGATTCCCTGCAGCAGACTGACTTTGGCATTACTGGCCCCGGTGGTGCCGTCGCCGATGCGCCGTCCTTCCAGGACCGCGACCTCGACGCCGTTCTCGGCCAGCAGCAGCGCCGTGACCAGGCCGGTGAGGCCGGCCCCGATGACCACCACGTCGAAACGCACTCCCGGTGTCACTCGCAAACGCGCAGGGGTCGGGTTCTCGATCTTCCAGACTGGTGTCATGGTGTCGCTATAGCCCGCCGGTCGGAGGCGAAACGCCGGGGCCCGGGGTTTCGAATCGTGGCGGTGCGGTTGACGAGGGGATGCGGTGGTATCCGGCGGGCATGAAGCCGAACACCGGACATGAGTCGAAGGTCGTCGTTGTCACCGGAGCGAGTGCGGGGATCGGACGGGCCGCCGCCCGCAGGTTCGGGGCGGAGGGGGCGTCGGTCGCGCTGCTGGCGCGCGGGCGAGCGGGTCTCGAGGCCGCCGCCGCGGATGTGTGCGCCGCGGGCGGCCGGGCACTGGCGATTCCGGTCGACGTCGCCCAGTACACCGCGGTGGATGCCGCCGCGTCCCGGATCGAGGAGGAGCTGGGACCCATTGACGTGTGGGTGAACTCGGCGTTCACATCGGTGTTCGCGCCGTTCGGCGAGATCGATCCGCTGGAGTTCCGGCGGGTCACCGAGGTGACCTATCTCGGGTCGGTGCACGGGACGCGGGCGGCGCTGGCGCGGATGCGGCCGCGGGATCGGGGTGCGATCGTGCAGGTCGGATCGGCGCTGGGGGAGCGGTCGATTCCGCTGCAGTCCGCCTACTGCGGAGCCAAGCACGCGGTGAACGGCTTCGTGGAAGCCGTGCGGGTGGAACTGCTGCACGACCACAGCAATGTGCACATCACCATCGTGCAGGCGCCGGCGGTGAACACTCCGCAGTTCTCGTGGGTGCTGTCGCGGCTGCCGCGCGCACCACAGCCCGTGCCGCCGATCTATCAGCCCGAGGTGGTGGCGCGCGCGATCGCCTTCGCGGCCGGACATCCACGGCACAAGCAGTATTGGGTGGGTGCGAGCACCGTCGGCACCGTACTCGCGCAACGGCTGGCCCCGGCGCTGCTTGATCGGTACCTCGCCCGTACCGGCTTCGACAGCCAGCAGACCGACGCGCCCGCGCCGGGGCGGGCCGACAATCTCTGGCAACCGCTGGACGAGGCCGACGGCCACGACTACGGCGCGCACGGCGAATTCGACGGCCGGGCGCACCGGCGCAGCCCGCAGTCGTGGCTCACCCGGCGGGTGATGTCACTCGGTGGATTCAGCCGGGGTTGAAATCTGATACGGCGCAGCGGATTCCGAGATGCGCATACCGTGCCCGTACGGCTCGGCGTCCTGCCCGCGCGGCGCGATCCTGCCGTCCACGACCCGCGGTGCCCCGGTCACCAGGAGCGGTTCCAGCCGGGCGTGATCGACGAACCACTCGATGTGCCGCAGCCTCGGTACCGCCGCGGCGATGCCCGCATGCAAGGCTGGAGCGCAGTGCGCCGAGACGTCGCGGTGATTGGCCGCGGCCACGGCGGCGCCGCGCAGGAATCCGGTGTAGCCGCCGCAGCGGGTCACGTCGAGTTGCAGGCAGTCGACGACATCGATCAGGCGTGCGGCGTCGTATTCGCTGTAGATGTATTCCCCCGCCGCGACGTCGCAGCGGACGGCGTCGCGGACCGTGCGCAGCCCGGCGAGGTCGTCGCTGGTGACGGGTTCCTCGAACCAGACGACGCCGAGCCGATCGAGTTCCGCGCCGACCCGGCAGGCCGCACCGGGTGTGTACGCACCATTGGCATCGACCATGATGGCGGTCCTGTCGCCGAGGAGCTTGTGCACCAGGGTGATTCGTTCGACATCACGTTCGGCGTCGACCCCGATCTTGATCTTCACGGCGGTGCAGCCCGCGGTCTCCCAGCCGAGGACCTGCTCGGTGAGCCTGTCATCGGTGAGATTGACGAAGCCGCCCGACCCGTAGACCGCGGTGGCCCGGCGTACGGAGCCGAACAGCGACTCCAGGGGCACCCGCATCATGCGGGCCTTGAGATCCCAGAGGGCGATGTCCACCGCACTGAGCGCATGCCCCACGACTCCCGGCGTGCCGAAGTTGCGGCAGGCGCGCCGTAGCCGCAGCCAGGTGTCGGTGACGTCGTCGGGAGAGGTCTCGTGTAGCAACGACGCGAGGTGATCGGCGACGATCGTCGCGGCCGCGGGGGAGCTGTAGGTCCAGCCCAGACCGCGTTCGTGTCCGGCGTGAATCGACACGACGACCGCGGTGGTCGCGTCCCAGGCCAGTGTCCCGTCGGCCTCGGTCTGCGGAGTGGGGAATCGATAGGTCTCGACGGTGATGTCGTCGATGAGCGGGGTACTCACAGGGATTCGCCTCGAATCGCGGCAGCGAGCAACTCGGCCGCATGGTGGGGGCGCGCCTCGGGAAGGAGGTGGCGGATCTGGGTACGGCAGCTGAACCCATCCGCCACGATAGCGGTTTCCGGTGAACACGCCCGCAATGCGGGCAGCAGCGCGTCCTCCGCGCAGGCGACGGAGACCTCGTAGTGCCCCCGCTCGAAGCCGAAATTACCTGCGAGACCGCAGCATCCGGCGTCAAGGACCTCGACCTCGGCACCGGTGGCGGCGAGCAGTTCCCGATCCCGGTCGAAGTGCAGGATGGCGTGCTGATGGCAATGCGGTTGCACGATGGCGGATCCGCCGGCCAGTGGCGGCACCCATTCGGGGGCCCGGTCGGCGAGCAACTCGGCCAGCGTGTGGGTCTGCCCGGCCAGGCGGTGGGCATCCTCGTCGCCGTGGAGTAGTTCCGGGAGGTCCGAACGGAATACCGCGGCGCAGCTGGGCTCCAGCACGACGACCGGAATCCCCTCGCGCAGAACGGGTTCCAGGATGCGCAGGGTGCGCTTCAGCACCCGGCGGGCGGTGGGTAGCTGGCCGGTGGATATCCAGGTCAGCCCGCAGCACACGGTCCGGTCCGGAATCTCGACCCGGAATCCGGCGGCGGTGAGCACGTCGACGGCGGCGTGCGCGATGCCGGGCTCGAAATTGTTGGTGAACGTATCCGGCCACAGCAGCACTCGACCCTGTCGTGCGGTGACGAGATCGCGCCCACTGGTGAAGGTTTCGGTGAAGCGGGCACGGGCGAATACAGGGAACTCACGCCGCGGATCCACGCCGCCCGCACGCGCGATCATGCGGTGTATCCCCGGCGTGTGCGTCACGGCATTGACGACCGGCGCGGCGGCGGTGGCCAGCCGGGCCCACAGGGGAATCCAGCCCATCGAGTAGTGGGCCATCGGTCGAAGGCGGCGGTGGTAGTGATGGGACAGGAACTCCGCCTTGTAGGTCGCCATGTCCACATCGACCGGGCAGTCGCTGCGACAGCCCTTGCAGGCCAGGCACAGGTCGAGGGCGTCACGCACCTCGGTCGAACGCCAGCCGTCGGTGATGACATCGCCCTCGAGCATTTCGAACAGCAGGCGGGCCCGGCCGCGGGTCGAATGTTCCTCCTCACGGGTCGCGCGGTAGCTGGGGCACATCACGCCGCCGCTCTCGCCTCGGCATCTACCCACGCCGACACAGCGATTGGCGGCATGGCTGAAGCGGAAGCCGTCCTCGGGGAAGGAGAAGTGCGTCGCGGGTTCCCACGGCCGATAGGCCGCGCCCTGGCGCAGATCCGCGTCCAGGTGGCGGGGGTGGACGATCTTGCCCGGATTCATCCGGTTGCGCGGATCGAACAGGTGCTTCAGCTCTCCGAAGGCATCGATCATCCTGTCGCCGAACATGATTCGGAGCAGTTCGGCGCGGGACTGTCCGTCGCCGTGCTCGCCGGACAGCGACCCTCCATAGCTCGTCACCAGATGCGCGCTGTTCGTGACGAATTCGCGGTAGTGGGCGATGCCTGCTGCGGTGCGCAGATCGAAGGGTATACGGGTGTGCACGCAGCCCTGCCCGAAATGGCCGTAGAGCGAGCTGGATTCGTAGCCGAACCGCTTCAGCAGCTGCTCGAAGTCACGTAGATAGTCGCCGAGCCGGTCGGGCGGCACGGCGGCATCCTCCCAGCCCTCGTGGGTTTCGCGGCCGCCGGGCGGATACGCGGTGGCACCCAGCCCGGCTTCCCGCGCCGACCACAGCTCGGCCTCGCGCTCCGGATCGTCCACCAGGGTGGTGTTGGCGCCGGTGTGGCGCTGGACTTTATGCATCATGTCCCGGGCGGCGGCGTCGGCCGCGTCCTGGGTCTCGCCGTCGAATTGCGCCATCAGCCAGGCGTTCCCGTCCGGCAGCTGCTCGATCGCGTGCGCGGCGAGATGGCGGCTGTGTTCGAGCTGGACGAGCCGCCCGTCCAGCCCCTCCAACGCGGCGGGGTGGTGCCGCAGCACTGCGGGCACCGCGTCGGCGGCGGTGAACACATCGGGGAAGCCCAGCACCACGAGCGCCTTCGCGGCGGGGACCGGGACGAGGTCGAGCTCGGCCCGCAGCACGGTCACCAGGGTGCTCTCACTGCCGACCAGCAGTTTGGCCGCGTCGGAACCATGCTCGGGAAGCAGCGAATCGAGGTTGTAGCCCGATACCCGGCGCGGGATGTCGGGATATGAGCTGCGGATATCGTCGGCGTAGCGCTCGGCGAGGCCGTGCAACGCCTCGCGCAGCGGGTCGGTGAGGCCCTCCAGTCCGGGACCGACCCACATGCGTGTGCCGTCGTAGGTCAGCACCTCGAGCCTGCGGACCGAATCCACCATCTTCCCGTATGCCTGGGCGGTGGAACCGCACGAGTTGTTGCCGATCATGCCGCCGATGGTGCAGCTGACGTGTGTCGAGGGTTTGGGCCCGACCATGAGGTCGTAGGGACGGAGTTCGTCGTTGAGCGCGTCCAGGGCGATACCCGGCTCGACCACCACGGTCCGCGCCTCCGCATCGAGGCCGACCATGCGGTGGCAGTACTTGGTCCAGTCCAGAACGACCGCGGCATTGCAGCATTGGCCCGCCAGACTGGTGCCTCCGCCCCGGGACAGGACGGGCATATCGCGCTCACGACACACCGCTATCGTGGCCTGGGCATCCTCGGGCGTCCGGGGGACCACCACGCCGAGCGGTAGTGCCCGGTAGTTGGAGGCGTCGGTGGAATACGCCGCCCGCGATCCCGGGTCGAAGCGCACCTCCCCGGCGACCGTACGCGTCAGGTCGTCGGCCACGGCGTCCAGGGGAAAACGGGCGCGTTGCCCGCGGCGTAGCTGGTGATCGGATCCTGCCGTCATCGGCGCGCCTCCACTCAGGTGCTCACATGAGGTTTTCGGCTCTCCTGTCGCGCGGATACCCGCTACGCCGGGGTAATCACCTGCCGATTGGGGTGCGGGCGCAGGGGTACTCGGGCGCTGTTCGCAGTGATCCGGCAACAGGGACAGGAGGCGTCATGACTCGGCAAGTGAGTGATCATGTCGTGGAGCGGCTACGGGAATGGGGAGTCGAGCAGGTCTTCGGATATCCCGGCGACGGAATCAACGGGCTCATCGGGGCATTCGGCCGCGCCGACGGAAAACCCGCGTTCATTCAGGCCCGCCACGAGGAGATGGCAGCCTTCGAAGCGACCGGGTACGCGAAATTCAGCGGCAATGTGGGGGTGTGTACCGCGACCTCCGGTCCGGGTGCGATCCACCTGCTGAATGGGCTGTACGACGCCAAACTGGACCACGTGCCCGTGGTGGCGATCGTCGGCCAGACCGCGCGCAGCGCCATGGGAGGCAGCTACCAGCAGGAAGTGGATCTGCAGAGCCTGTTCAAGGACGTGGCCTCGGATTATCTGGTCGAGGTCAACGTGTCGAGCCAGCTGCCCAACGCGCTGGACCGCGCTTTCCGCACCGCACGCACCCGGCGGGCGCCGACCACGGTCATCATCCCGTCCGACCTGCAGGAAGAGAAGTACGAAGCGCCCGAGCACGAATTCAAGCAGGTACCATCCAGCTCGCCCGGCACCATGTCGGCGCCGAGGGTGGTTCCACCCCGCTCCGACATCGAGCGTGCGGCCGAAATCCTCAATGCCGGAACCAGAGTCGCGATCCTGGCCGGACAGGGCGCGCGCGGCTGCACCGCAGAACTGACCCGCATCGCGGAGCTGACCGGCGCCGGTGTGGCGAAGGCGCTGCTGGGCAAGGACGTGCTCTCCGACGAGCTGCCATTCGTGACCGGCGCGATCGGCCTGCTGGGCACCCGGCCCAGCTACGAGCTGATGCGCGACTGCGACACTCTGCTCATCGTGGGCTCGAATTTCCCCTATGCACAATTCCTTCCGGACTTCGGGCAGGCCCGCGCCGTTCAGATCGACATCGACGGCACCATGATCGGCATGCGTTATCCGACGGAGGTCAACCTGGTCGGCGATGCCAAAGCCACACTGGCGGAAATGATTCCGATGCTCGCGCCGAATCCCGACCGAGCCTGGACGATCGACATCCAGGAGAGTGTCGCCCGCTGGTGGCAGACAATCGAGCACCAGTCCATGCTCGATGCCGAGCCGGTCAACCCGATGCGGGTGGCCTGGGAGCTGTCGCAGCGCCTGCCCGAGAACGCCATCGTCACCTCCGATTCGGGCTCGGCGGCGAACTGGTACGCGCGCTGCCTGCGCTTCAGCGGCCGCATGCGTGGGTCGCTGTCGGGCACGCTGGCGACCATGGGGCCGGGCGTGCCGTACGCGATCGGCGCCAAGTTCGCCCGCCCGGACCGCCCGGTCATCGCCCTGGTCGGCGACGGGGCGATGCAGATGAACGGCCTCGCCGAACTGCTGACCGTCGAGCGGTATCAGGATCGGTGGGAGGACCCGCGACTGATCGTGTGCGTGCTCCACAACAACGACCTGAACCAGGTCACCTGGGAACTGCGAGCCATGGGCGGCGAACCGAAATTCGAAGAGTCGCAGACGCTTCCGGACATCTCCTACGCCGACGTCGCGCGCTGCATGGGGTTGTCCTCCATCGCGGTCGACCGTCCCGACGCGGTCGGGCCCGCCTGGGAGTCCGCGCTGTCCGCCGATCGGCCGATGCTCCTCGACTTCCACACGGACCCGGAGGTGCCGCCCATTCCGCCGCACGCGACCTGGGAGCAGCTGAAGGACACCGCGGAGGCGATCCTGCGCGGCGATCCCGGCGGCTGGCACCTCATCGTCCAAGGTGCGAAGACCAAGGCCCAGGAGATGCGCCCGGCCCGCCACTGATCGGCTCGCCACCGAGGGAAACGCTGCCACGCTACTTCTTCGGCACGAGAATGCCGGTCAGGTCCGCGTCCCGGATCGGGGTATCCGGGTTGCGCTGGGCCCGGCACATGAGTGTGATGGCACCGATGGATGCGTCGACGGTGTTCGGATCCGCCGTCGGCGTCACCTTCGTGTCCTTCTCCAGGTATTTGCGGACAGTGATGCGCTGCTTGCTCTGATCCTGCGCCATGAAATCGCTGCACGGGGTGTCGCCGCCCTTGTTGACGGCCTCTTTCGCCTGCTCGCAGGCTCCGAGGAGGGGAACGAGCAGGACGGCGGCCGCCAGGATCGTGGTGCGGAGTGCGTATCGGGACATCGAAGACACTTCCTTGGTTCGGTCACCCCTGCTCATCGATTGCCCGGTGTCCTGGACTCGAAACATATGGCCGACAGCCCGTTTCGGTCCGGAAGCCTCGGGTAGGTCTCCGGTGTCCCTGCAATCCGATATACGGAGGTATATCCCATGTCAGAGCACGAGAAGAGCGGAGCCCGGGAAGGCGTCGAAGGCGCGGTCGAGGGCGTCAAGGGCGCGGCCAAGGAGGCTGCGGGCAAGGTCTTCGGTGACGAGGGGCTGCGTGAGGAGGGCCGCGCTCAGCAGGACAAGGCCCAGGCCCAGCGCGACGCCGCCAAGCGGGAGGCTCAGGCCGAGAAGGATCGAGCCGAGGCCCAGGCCCAAGAAGCGCGTCAGCGAGCGCAGCAGAATCGTTGACGCGTTGTGGCCGATCCCTATGACGAGGACGTGATCGATCTGCTGGTGGCACAGCACGCCCAGATCAATGCCCTGCTACAGCAGGTCCACCTGACCGTGGGTCCGGCAGCAGGCCTTCGGTGATCGCGTGCGGCCACTGACGGTGCACGAGTGCGCCGAGGCCCTCGCGCCCACCCGTCCCCACCCGGAGGTGGGTGTCTCCCTGGCTGCGAATCTGCTGGTCGGCCCGCCCCTGGCGGTGTTCGACCGGATCCGTGATGCCGTTCGCGAATGGCGTCGGCAGACCAGCACCGCCTAGCGCCGCGTCTTGCGGTACCCATATCGAAATTCCCTGGCCTGCAACGAGAAGGCCAGGGAATTTCGGGCTGTGTGAGTGAATCGCCAGTAGTGGGAACGTCCGCCGATCCGACGCCGGCGACGCACTGAGACCATCGGCGACCTGCCTTCAATCCCCGCAGGCCAGTGGCGAGTTCGGAGGAACACGACCTGACACCGGATGCTGGTTGATGCCGGCCGTATGGGGTACCCGCTGGATATCCAGACCAGATGGTCTGGCAGTGCACTACTTCCGGCGGCAGTCGCGGTCCGTATACGGCGCACCGACAACGGCGGCGGTACCTCAACGGCGAGGTGGGCGAGCGAATCGCGACAGCTGGGCGGAGAGTCGGCGCATCTCTGAGAAGGGATCTGTCATGACGTATCGGCACATCGCAGTCACCGATGCCGTTGCACGGCAATCGTTGTCACGGCTCGAGTTCGCGCACGCGATCCTGCGCGCCGCCGTCGGCCAGGAACGAATCCGCGCGGTCGTCACCCCTCCGCGGGGCGGCCGGACGAATGCTCGACAGATTGCATGAGGTGGCGACTGCCCGGCTCGAAGGAAGTCGGGCGAGACGATGAGACGAGAGGAGAACTCCGGTGTCAGCAGAACTCGAAGGCATCCGCGTCCTGATCATTACCTCCAATTCGGGGGTGGAGCGCGACGAGCTAGCGGTACCCAGGGATCGACTGCGTGCCCGCGGCGCGCACGTGACCCACGCCGCGGTGGAAGCGATCGACGTGCACACCTACCGTCATGATCTCATTCCGTCCGAAACCCTGCGGCCGGACGCCGCTCTCGCCGATGTGGACCCCGGTGCGTTCGACGTATTGGTCATCCCGGGTGGCACGGTCAATGCCGACAAGCTCCGAACCGACTTCGGGGCAAGGGAACTGGTCCGATCCGTAGTCGCGGCCGGCCGTCCGATTGCCGCGATATGTCATGGTCCCTGGCTGTTGGTCGAGGCCGCGGTGATCGCGGATAGGACGGTGACGTCGTATCCGTCGTTGCGCACCGATCTGATCAATGCCGGCGCGGCCTGGGTCGATGCGCCGGTCGTCCGCAGCGATGGCGACGGCTGGACGCTCATCACCTCACGCAGTCCCGACGATCTACCCGATTTCGTCGATGCCATCGCCGCGGAGTTGAGCGTCCGGACGTCCTGACAGCAGTCCGCCCGTGCCGGCCGGGAATTCGCAGGCGGCCGCCGCGGCCGGGGCGCTGCCGCTGCTCGATTCGGCTGTCCGGTTCACCGCGGAACGGCTTCTCGCAGACGGGCCGGCCCTGTGCCCGCCTATACGCTGCGCGGTGAGCCGGTGCCGCCGAGTCGGCCGTCGACCTGCCCGGCTATCCGGGTGGTCAGGCGGTGGTCGGCAACCGGGTGCGAGATCAGTTCCAGCTCGACATCTTCGGTGAAGCGCTGCTGCTGCCGATCATCCGGGTTGCGTTACCGCGCGGCGATCCACGCGATCGGGCCACAGTGGTCGCGATCGCGCGCGAATTGTCCAGTGACTTCTACGTGTATCGCTATCGGGACGGGCACAGTCCACTCGGCGGCAACGAGGGCGCGTTTCCTCTGTGCGGTTTCGCGATGGCGATCGCGACGGCCGACCTGGATCATCCCGTCGTCGCGGCGCGCAATTTCGAACGCAACCGTGCTGCCTGTGGCACACCGGGCTTGTTCGCCGAGGAATTCGACGTCACCCAGCGCCAGCTGCGCGGCAATCTGCCTCAGGCCTTCGTGCACGGTCTACTGCTGGAAGCATCCAATCACCTGGCCCTGCAACAGGAATGGGCCGAACTCGAGCGCGGAGGCCACGCGCGGGGACAGGATCGACCGTGACCGCCTGACCGACCGCGATGGCAGTGAACGGCGGAAACCGGACAACCTGATCGACCACGCCGACCTGCCCGCCGCAGCGTGCGGACATAACCACACTGCTGTGTGTTCCCCGGCGACACTCGATCGCGGCGGTGTTTTCATCGGGCGCGGTCACCCGTCGGCAGCGCGGAGTTTGGTCAGGAGCGGTTGCGCGGCCTCGGCGAGGAACCGGTCCTGCTGTTCGTCACCCACCTGTACAAGCGCGATATCGGTGAATCCCGCCTGCTGGAAGGGCCGTACCGCGTCGAGGACGGCGTCCAAGTCGGGCCCGCACGCGATCGTGTCTGCGATGTCGTGAGGGCGCACGAACTGCGTCGCGGCCGCGAAGCCCGCCGGGGTCGGCAGGTTCGCGTTCACATCCCACCCGCCCGCCGACCACCGGAATTGCTCATGAGCGCGCGCAATTGCCTTGTCGCGGTCGACATCCCAGCTGATCGGCAGCTGTCCGGTCACCCGCGAGGTGGCCGGGCCGGAGTCGTTGACGTGCGCGCGATGCCAGGCTTCGACGAGTGCGGGCTCGGGGCTGGTGCTGATCATCTCGTCGGCCAGTGGTGCGAATCGCTGCACGGAGCGGGGGCCCGACACCGCCACCGCGATCGGGACCGGCTGCTGGGGCAGGTCCCAGATCTTGGCGGCGTCGACGCGATACCAGTGGCCGTGCCGATCGACCGTGGCTCCGGTGTGCAGGTCGCGAATGATGCCGATGGCTTCGGCGAGGCGGTCCTGCCGTTCCTCGAGCCCAGGCCAGCCCGCACCGATGACATGCTCGTTGAGGCTTTCACCGCTGCCGAGGCCGAGGGTGAATCGTCCCTCGGCCAGGATTTGCAGAGTCGCTGCCTGTTGGGCGACGACCGCCGGGTGATACCGCATGGTCGGACAGGTCACATAGGTCATGAACGGGATCCGCGAGGTTGCCTGGGCGACGGCGCCGAGTGTGGTCCATGCGTGCGGCGCGTGGCCCTGTTCCTCGAGCCATGGTGAGTAGTGGTCGCTGCTGACCAGGAAGTCGAATCCGGCCGCTTCGGCGGCGACGGCGTAGCGGACGAGCTCGCGCGGGCCGCTCTGCTCGGTCATCAGTGTGTATCCGAATCGGGTCACGGTCACTCCTTGTCGCTCGGCTGGATATCGGGGGGCTACCCGCTGATGGGTCGTCTATCCGCGCGGCGGCAAGGCCGAGCGCAGCGCCGGCGGGATCGGACGGCGGCGATTGACCATCCACGTCGCGGGTATGGCAGCGACAACCCAGTTCCTCGGCTCGGAGGTGAGCAGTCATGGTCGACCAACCGAAGGATTCTGTCGCGCGGCGAGCGGCTCGACCGCGTCCGGTTCGCACCGCGCAGTTTCCCGATCATGCTCGAATCGGTCGCTCCCATGCGGGCGAGTCCATAGTGGATTCATGGAATTGGCCGGGGCTCATTGTTGTCGGTATCGGCATTGTCTGTGCGGCCCTCGCGTTGGTCGCGGCCGGTTACGGGTTCGCCGGGCGGGCAATTGTGGCCGGGGTGATCGGCGGTGTCTGCCTGCTCGTGGGTGTGCTGCTGGTGCTGGCCGAGCATCGGCGGGTCAAACGCATGGAAGGTCTCGAGCTGACCGATCCCGAAGGACGTTGAGTAGCGGGTAATCGCACGGGTGTCCGCGCTGTCGGTACCGCTGCCGCGGCGGTCACCCACTGGGGAATGCCACCTGGGCGCGGAGTCGGGGGTGCGTTGGCGTATCAGGATCCATCACGTCGGTTCTTGTTCTGCGCGTAGGGTGTTGCGGCTGGGTCGGTGGGCTCGCCGCGCAATTTGCGGCGCAGCACGACCACCGCAACCAGGACAGGGATCGCGAGTAGTACTAGTAGCTCCATACCGGCCGGTTACCCGGGAACGACCGGAAATCTCAGACTTCGCATGTCGAGCCCGTTCTCCGGGCCGGGACCATCGTTAGCCTGTGAACGGGTTGCGGCGCTCGATCAGCCGCTTGTACAGCGTCTGCTGGATCGTTTCGCGTACTTGATCGGTGATCGCGAACATGGTTATCGGATCGTCAGCGGCTTCCGGGCCGTATGCACCGGTGGGGATGGGCTCACCGAACTCGATGTACCACTTCGACGGCAGCGGGATAGCGCCCAGCACGCCCAGGTGTGGGAACAGCGGCGTCACTGGGAAGTACGGCAGCCCGAGCAGCCGGGCCAGCGGTGTGAGGTCGGCGAGTTTCGGATAGATCTCCTCCGAGCCGATGATCGAGCACGGAATGAGTGGCACACCGGTCTTGACGGCCACCGTTGCGAAGCCCCCGCGTCCGAAACGTTGCAGTTTGTATCGCGCGCTGTAGGGCTTGCCGACGCCCTTGAAGCCCTCGGGGAACACGCCCGCCAGCTCGCCGGTGCGCAACAGCCGCTCGGCGTCGGTGGGGCAGGCCAGCGTGTGCCCGGCCTTGCGAGCCAGCCCGCCCACGATCGGCAGCTCGAAGACGAGGTCGGCAGCCAGCAGTCGAAGCGCCCGCCGCTTGGGATGGCGATCGTGTACTGCCACCTGCAACATCAGCGCGTCCAGGGGCAGCACGCCGGCGTGGTTGGCCACGATCAGCGCGCCCTCGAACTCGGGGAGATTCTCGATGCCGCTGACCTGTACCCGGAACCACAGCTGTGACAGCGGCCGCAGGGCCGGAAGGATCAGCGTGTGCAGCAGGTGCTCGTCGAGGCCGAACTCGTCGAGCCGGTAGTCCCCGGTGAGGCGGCGACGCGCGAAATCGACCGTGCCGCGGACGCCCGCAGCGAGATTGCCTGCCACCAGATCGCCGAGGGTCACGCGGCGACCGCGAGTTTCCCGATACGCATGATGTGAACCACCGTTCGATTCGTTCTTCGGAACTGCAATCGTGGAGTGTGGAGCACAGAACGGAGTGAGCGGTTCGATCCTATCCCGATCCGGCCGCGACCACCGGCCCGGGTGAGGGCTTCGGCGGCGAGCCCCGGGGTTCGTCCCACCTGCGCTTGGCGAACGGAAAGCCTTGCTGGCCAAGGACTTTCGATAATGAGGAGGGGTGGCTAGCGTGCCTGCGGAGCGGCGGCAACCGGGCCGGTCAGTGCGTCGACGAGGGGGGTCAGTCGCTGAAGCTCTTCCAGGTGTGTGGCGCTGAGCAGGGCGAGGGTTTGCCGGCCGGTCTCGGTCAGGGTGATGCGCACGACCCGGCGGTCTTTGTCGTCCTCCCGGTTGCGGGCGACGAGCCCGAGTTGCTCGGTGCGATCGATCAGCTGCACCACGCTGTGGTGGCGGGCACATAGGTATTCCGCGATTTCGCCGACGCTGGGCCCGCCCGGGTCGAGGTGGCCCCTGATCGCCAGTAGCAGCTGATGCTGGGCGCCGGTGAGTCCCACATCGGCCGCCCGCCGCTCACTCCAGCGCAGGAACCGGCGTAGTCCGGCGCGGAACGCCAGCAGTCTCGAGTACTCCTGGTCGGTGAGGGGTTCAGGAGGCGATATCGACTCATGCGTCATAACGTGATAATATCATACAGTGACATAAAGGCCGGCGGTGATTCGGATCGGTTCCGTGTTTCGTTGTCGCCGATGGCAGCCGTACGGTTCGATATGCCTTCGTTGCACGTCCGAAGGGTGGTGGAAGAAATGGCTACTGGGTCCATGGGCAGCATGAGCCTGCATCCCGACATCATGGAGTTGCGGGCCAAGCACGAGAAGTATGAACTCGCCGCGATGGAACCGGCCCCCCAGGCGGTCACCGGCCTGATGTTCCTGACCGGGCTCTACATCGCGATCTCCGCGTGGGTTGTCGGATTCACCAGGTTCCCGGCCTTGACCGTGAACAACCTGATCGTCGGTATCGCGCTGGCGGTGCTGGCGCTGGGGTTCGCCTCGATGTATGGGCGGATCCACGGCATCGGCTGGACCGCTCCGCTGATCGGCGTATGGATGATCGTCGCCCCCTGGGTCATCAGCGGTGATGTCGCCCATACCGCGACGATCTGGAGCAACGTGGTGGCCGGTGTGGTCGTCTTGCTGCTCGGGCTGGGCTCGATGGCGCTCAGTATGCGCCGACCCGGTGCGCGCAACCGACTTCCGTAGTGCAAGCAGCCTTCGGTCGGCACCGCTCACTCACGTGGATGAGGCAATCGTCTCCTGCGGCGAAGCCGACCTCGAATCCGGCCGGTTGCACCAGGTCGGCCGGTGCTCGGGTATCGCTGTGATCGATGTCGTCGTGGCCATGCCGATGGGGTCTCTTCGCGGACAGCGAAGTCCAGGAAGAGGCGATGACAATGATGTCGCTACCGTCCGGCCGCCGACCTGACAACCATCGACACGATCGACGCCGCCCACATACCTGAACCACCGGCCTCGCAACCGGTCCGCCGCGTGCGCTGAATGGAACGGTCGGCGCACATGTACGCATGATCCGCCCTTCTCGAGTCGGGCGGGCGGCACCGACAGTACAACGGTGTACACACCGACGAACCGCTCGCGACCGCGAGCGCGCACGGATGGCCCCGATCAAAATCCGCGCGTGTGCCGTCTCGGGCTCTCACCGCTGCTCTGTCGACGATAGGCCCTTCTCACCTCGACCGTCGGGCGTTCGGCCGAGGAAATGCATTCGTCGATTCGCTACACCGAGAGAGGCTGTGCGGCATCGCAGAATCCGATATCGCCGCGGACGGGTTGATACTGGCGCGGTGGGGTATGCGAGAAATGTCCGACCGTATGACCTTCTGCCCAGTTCGGAGCGTGATTCGTGTGGGGCGCGCCGTCGATGGAAACGGTACCTCGATGATGAGGGCAGCGGACCGGTCGCACGATGCCCGATGCCGGCATGCGGGCCCGGATGGAAGGCGTGCCTGTTAGGGATTCACGCAGGCGGGTAAGCGGCTGGCAGGAGGTGGATGGATATGGCGGTATTGCTCCTGGTTCTGCTGCTCGCTGGACTGGGGTTCCTGGTGAAAGCCCTGTGGTGGCTCGCCATCGTAGTGCTGGTGATCTGGATATTCGGATTTGTTTTCCCTACCGCTGATTCCGCGGGCAGCCGTGGGCGCTGGTACCGCTGGTAGCGGCCCACTGTCCGTGCGGGCGTTGTGCGACCCAGTTTGCGTCTGGTCAAATGAGTTGTCTGGGAAAACAACCCCGCCGTCGTTCGGAGGAGTTGACCATGCGGACCGAGGCAGCTGGAAGAAGGACCCTCCCGCACCCGTGCGGTGAGGTGTCGGCGGGAGTGATCGAGGCGCTCGGAAAGCCCGCAGGCTCAGCGGTTCCGGTGTCGTCCGCGTCGGCTGATCCTTATGGCCGCGATCTGCATTTGGCGCTGCACACGTGTTATGGCCTGCATTACGAGGGTTTCGACGGTGTGGATGCGGCGTGGGAATGGGATCCGGGCCTGTTGAGCGTGCGGGAGGAGCTCGAACGCCATTTCCTCGAGGCGCTGCGCGCCGATGTCGCCGATGGCTGTGATGTGGAGAACGAACTCGGCGAGCTGCTGATCGTTCCCGACGAGGAGACCGGTGTCGCGGCGTTTCTGCGGGACCAGGGCAAGCCTTGGCAGGTGCGTGAGTATTTCGTGCACCGGTCGATCCTGCACCATCAGGAGGCAGATCCGTACGCGTGGTTGATTCCGCGGTTGCGCGGTCGGGCCAAGGCGGCGCTGGTGGCCGTCGAGTTCGACGAATTCGGCGGTGGCCACGGTGACAGGATTCATCAGCGGCTGTATGCGAATCTGCTGGAGGGGGCGGGCCTGGACCGGTCGTTTCTTTACTACCTGGATGTGGTGCCGGCGCCGATGCTCGCGATCGTGAACATGATGTCGCTGTTCTGTCTGCATCGTGGCCTGCGGGGTGCGGGTGTCGGTCATTTCGCGGCCGTGGAGATCACGTCCTCGCCTGCATCGCGTCGTTTGGTCGAAGCTTTGGAGAGGCTTGGAGCCGACCCGGCGTGTAGCGCGTTCTATCGCGAACATGTCGAGGCGGATGCGGTGCACGAGCAGCTCATGCGACGTGAGGTGATCGGGGACCTACTGGCACGCGAACCGGATACACGCGCCTCGATAGTTTTCGGTATCCGCGCCACGAACCTGCTCGAGAACCGTTTCGCCGATTACGTATTGAGCTGTTGGCGTGACGACCGCACGTCATTGCTCGGTCCGGAAACACCCGGTGTAAAGGATCAGAATTCGATGGCTCATTTGCGTGTGCCGAACGAATTCGCGGCTGTTCACGGGAGGTGAAGTTGATGATTCGTACACCAGGTGTGTATAAACCCCAGGCCGACACTCATCTGCTCATTACCGCGATGTCCGGTGCGAACATTCCGCCGTACGGTCGCGTGTTGGATGTGGGTACCGGAACCGGGGTGCTGGCGATCGAAGCGGCCCGGATTCGGGCCGCGTCGGTCACTGCCGTGGACATCTCGCGTGCCGCGCTGGTGTCCGCGTGGATGAACAGCCGGCTGCGGGGCCTCGAGGTCGAGTTGATCCACGGCGACTTCGGCTCGGTGTTGCGTGGCCGGCGCTTCGACGTGGTGGTATCCAATCCGCCGTACGTGCCATGCCTGGGCAGCGAGCGTCCGCGAGGGGCGGCGAGATGCTGGGACGCGGGGCCGGACGGCAGGGCGGCGATCGACTCCCTGTGTCGGCTCGCACCCGAATTGCTTTCCACGACTGGAATATTGCTGATGGTCCACTCCGCGCTGTGCGGCGTCGACAGCACCTTGAACCGTCTTCGGGAGGCCGGGTTGAAGGCCGCAACAGTCGCCAGGGCGAGTGTCCCGTTCGGGCCCGTGCTGCGCCGGCGCGCCGGATGGTTGGTCGATCGCGGACTGTTACGACCCGGCCAGAGTCACGAGGAACTGGTGGTGATCCGTGCCGATCGAACCCGAGAATGACCGACGGACAATCACTTACACCGTCGACGGGCCCATGCTGGTCGAGGGGCCGGTGCGGCTGGTGACCACTGATGGCCGCACGATTGTCTGCGACCGGTGCGTGGTGGCGCTGTGCCTGTGCCATCGCTCGGCGATCTATCCGCTGTGCGACACCAGCCATCGCAAACGCCGCCGCTGACCGCGTCACCGTCGACGAGTGGTCATCGGTACGGCGTCTCCTGGGGTCTGCGGAGGTGGGAATTGCCTCAGGTCCCGGCAGCCCCTGGCGAAGGTGCGCCCTGGGTACCGTGAGGAGATGAGCGAGATCGGTGCCACTGTGCGGCGATTGTCCGCCGATGCGGTGCGGTCGCAGCGGACGGTGGCGGTCGCGGAGTCATTGACCTGTGGGAAGTTGTCGTCGGCGCTGGGCGCCGCACCGGAGTCCGCGCGCTGGTTACGCGGCGCGGTCGTCGCCTATAGCGCACAGGTCAAGCATCAGGTGCTCGGAGTTCCCGAGGTGCCCGTGGTCTCGGAGACCGCCGCACGCGCCATGGCCGCGGGTGTGCGGTCACTGCTCGCAGCCGACGTCGCGGTGGCGGTGACCGGTGTCGGCGGTCCCGGTGCTCAGGACGGCGAACCGGCAGGGTCGGTGTGGCTGGCGATCGATACCGCAGCGGGGCAGTGGGCCCGCCATGAGCAGTTCGACGGCGAGCCCGCCGAGGTGCTGGAGGCGACCATCGAGGTCGCGCTCGCCATGCTGCTCGACGCGGTGGACAAGGCCGCGTTGCCATCCTGATCGGCCCGCAACCGCGCGGGTGTGCGCGGCATGGGGTCTCCATTCAATCTCCGAGTACCAGGCGGTCTGGTTGAAACCGGACAGGGCGGGTAGGGCATGAGGGAATCGTCGTGCTCCCGGAGGAGGTCAGACAGCATGCCCGATCAGCCCATCACCAGCCCGCTCGACATCGATCGGCAGCGCGCGGCCGGAACCGCGCTGCGCGAAACGGTCGTCGACCTGATCGATTTGTCGTTGATCGCCAAACAGGCGCATTGGAACGTCATCGGCCCGCATTTCCGGTCGCTGCATCTGGCCCTCGACGAAGTAGTCACCGCCGCAAGGCAATTCACCGACGCCGCTGCCGAGCGGGCGACCGCGATCGGGGTCAGTCCAGATGGTCGCGCTGCCACCGTCGCACAGGAATCGGCGGCTGCCGGGATCGCCGATTGCTGGCAGAGCGATACGGCCGTCGTCGATGCCATGGTCAGCAATCTGCGGACGATCATCACCCGGCTACGCCAACGCATCGAGAGCACCGCAACCGCAGACCCGGTGACCCAGGACCTGCTGATCGATATCGCCGCTCGCCTCGAGCAGCTCCACTGGATGTGGCAGGCCCAGCAGGCACCGGCGGCGAAATAGTCCTGCGTCATGGAGAAATCGGCACCGCCACACGTCCCCGATCGCCTTGGCGACCGGTGAGGGCGCGGATTCGCACGCGGCGCCGCGGGGCCTTCAGCGGGCAACCACCCGCAGCGTTCGCAGCTCGGCGTCGGCGGGGTCGGGCAGGTTCATGCCGGCGGCGAGTCCGGAGCGCAAATAGTCGATGACCGCGACGTCGATGAGTTCCCCGGGCACGATCACGGGGATGCCGGGTGGGTAGGGGGTGACCTGTTCGGCGGCGATACGGCCCGGTGCGTGTTCGATGGGCACGGTGTCGTAGGGGCCGAAGAAGGCGTCACGCGGCAGCAGCACCGACTCGAGTTGCAGGTCGCGTGGCGAGGGCAGCCGAATTTGGTGGGGGGCAGGGTTGTTCACCTGTATCCGCCAGGCTGTGAGCGCGTCCACCAGGGCATCGACGGTGGCCTGGTCGTCGGCGATGGACAGGGTGGCCATGATGCGGCGGTGGTCGATGTGGCCCAGGTCCAGGCGCCGGTTCTCGCGCAACCAGTCCGCGATCTGGTAGCCGGTGGCGCCAGTGTCGGAGATGTCCATCAGCACCTGGAGGCGGTCCAGATCGTGGGAGGCTTCCGCGCCGAGCAGTTCGTCGTGCATGACGGTGATTCCGGGAATCCTGGCCAGGGCCTCGCGTGCCCGATCAGCGGTTTCCAATGCGGCGCTGAGTAATTCGTGGCCATGTTCGACCATCTGCCGTCGCCAGCCGTCCATCGCGGCGTAGAGCAGCACGTTGGGGCTGGTGGTCATGAGCAGGTCAGCACACTGGCGCAGGTGATCATGGTCGATCAGATCGCCCTGAACGTGGAAGATCGACCCTTGTTCGAATCCGGCGCCCATCTTGTGCACGCTCACCACACAGATGTCGGCCCCGGCGTCCATGGCCCAGGTGGGCAGGTCGGGGTGGAACGGCAGATGTGCGCCCCAGGCCTCGTCCACGATGAGCGGTTTGCCGTGCGCATGGCATATCTCGGCGATGGCGGCGATGTCGGCACACGTGCCGTACGGACTGGGGCTGACGATGAGCGCGCCGGCGGCCTGCGGGTGGCGCTGCCAGGCCTGCCGCACCTGGTCTGGTGAGGGCGGATGCGAAAAGTGCCGTGCCGCATCCCATCTGGGTGCGATCCAATACGGCCGGACCCCGGAGAACACGAGTCCGGCCACGATGGATTTGTGGCTGTCGCGACCGAGGATGAGCCCGCCGTCGCCGCCGGCCACCGCCAGCATGGCGGCCTTGACCGACAGCGAGCTGCCGCAGGTGGAGAAGAACGTGTAATCCGCGCCGACCGCGTCGGCCATCAGTTCCTCCGCCCGGGTCAGCCGATGGCCGCGGGCGAGGCGGTCATCCATGCCTGGCGATGCCAGCACGTCTGCGCGCAGCGCGTCGCCGAGCACTGCGCGCACCCGCGGGTCCGCGCCGCGACCCTGCCGATGTCCGGGCGGGGTGAAGCCATAGCGGCCGAGCCGCCGGTGTTCGGCGAGCGCGTCGAGTACCGGAGCAGTCGAGTGATCCATCACGCCTCCCGAGTGCGGGCAGCCATCGGCGCTGTGCCGATTACCGACCTGGGTAGTTGTGCTCGCCCAGCAGCCGGGCCAAGTGTGCGGAATTGCGGGCGAGGGTCGCGGTGGTCTCGGCTACCGGTTGGACACGGGCGCGATACCCGGCGCGCGGGCGAGCAAACGCGGTCGGCATGCGGTTCGAGCGGCGGCGGTCGCTCGCCCGCCGATGGATCGGATCCGCAGTGCCCTCGTGCCTGTTTTCTTCGTGAACTCTGTGTGCTGTCTCCGACGACACCGCCGTACCCGCGAAACCGTCAGCACGGCACGGGATATCGATCCGATGTGGCAACGTGCCGGTGATTATCGTCCGACGGTGGGGGTACGTCGAGCTTGTGGGCGGCGCAGGATCGCCTGCATCCCGTACCCAGACCCCGAAGGGGAGTGGGGAGTTCCCTCATGCCCGATCCGAACAATTCGGGTCAATTCGGCAACCGGCCCGACACCCGGGAGCAGGCGCGCAAGGGCGGCAAGGCCAGCAGCGGCAGCTTCGGTGGGCCCAACGCGGCCGACCCGCACGCAGCCGGCCGCAAGGGCGCCCAGGCTCAGCCGCCCGAAGCGAAAGCGAAGGGCGGGCAGCACAGCCACGGCCGGCGCTGACCGCTCGCATCCACATCGACGAGTAGTCGAGAGCGCCAGCCCAGGTGGCCCGATTCCATCCGGCCGGGTGAGCATGGTCCAATCGCAGCCGGTCGGGCGCCGACGACGGCGGCTACGCGACCGGATGCTGGTCAAGAACAGCGGGTCCGATTCGGTGCGGGCTGAGGTCACGGGTTTGTCTCGCTGGCGTAGCGGGTATTCCGCGTACACGGTTGAGAACTACCAGCCCAGTCTGTGCCACAGTCGCGGTGTAGGCGACAAACAGTGTGGCAGAACCATCATTTTCTCGGGTCGTCACACACCTGGACAAGGGATCTGATCCTGATGTCGAGTTCGTTCATGGTCGCAACCGGATCTGCACCAGCCCAGCGTTGCGGCCCGCCCACCCAGCTGGGCATCACCCACAGCAGGCCGTCGGCGTCGACGACGGTCCTGACCGCCACCGGCGAGATCGACTACTGCACCGTCGATATATTCCGCGAACACCTCACCGAGGCGATCGATACCAGCGGTCGCCTCGTCGTGGTGGACCTGTCACGGATCACCTTCCTCAGCATCTCAGGGCTGCTGGCCGTCCTCGATGCCAGCGACGCTGCTCACCGCCACCACATACGCCTGCGGGTGGTCACCGGACCGCGGTGCGTGGACCGACTGTTCGAGGTCTGCGGCCAGGCCACCGACCTGGCGATCACCCACACGATCGCCGCCGCATGCACGCCGGGGCCCCGAGCCCTGACACCTGCGCCCACGCTGCCCTGATCGGATCACCACGCCGGTAAGTGGCGGTGCCCCGCCCCGCTCTGGGCTGCGGCACCGCCACGCGCAGGGCTACGCCAATGCGCAAGATCACCGGCCACGGCCTCCTCGATCCGGTGCTTCCGCCGCGCTTGTTCTGGTGGCAGATTGTGGCACCGCAGGCCCCGCGTTCTCCCAGCCCAACATCACGGTCTTCCACCAGTCGTCGGGCGGACTCGGGTCGGGCCATTCTGCAGCCGGTTCGCTGAATTCCCATCTGCCGACGACCTTTTCGCCAGATTGCTCATTCATCCCCGCAGCCCGCGTTCGAACACGTGGATGATCGCCTGCGCGGGCGCTGGTAGCTGATCGGCCGGGCAGTCTGGTTGCGATGCTCGTGGTGTCTTCGGTGAACTCGGCCTGAGCGGGGAACCGATCCCGGCTGCAGGACCGCAGCGGAATGCACGTGCGGGAATAGCTCGCGGCCGACGGGGTATCGCGCAGCTGTGACGCCCCTCGGGTGTCAGGCTTCTACGCAATATCGGCTCGAATCACGTTGCAGGCAAGAGGGAAGGAATAGCCATGGCGGAGCAAGATGTGGTCGACCTGCTGACCGCACAACACGAACAGATCTCCACCCTGCTCGAACATCTGCGTTCGGGACGGGAGGACCGGCAGGAACTGTTCACCGAGCTGGTCCGGTTGCTCGCGGTACACGAGAGCGCCGAGGAAGAAGTGGTGCATCCCGTGGCCAAGCGGGCCCGGTTCGGCGCCGAGGAGATGGTCGAGGCGCGGATAGAGGAGGAGGATCACGCCAAGAAGGCGCTCGCGGAGCTCTATGACCTGGGAGTCGATCACCCGGACTTCTCATCCAAACTCGCCGATTTCGCAGACGCGGTGGCGAAGCACGCGGCGCACGAGGAGGCGGAGGAGTTCGTGCTGCTGCGTCGCCAGTACTCGGTGAGCCAGCTCGAACATATGGCGGGTTCAGTTCGTGCCGCTGAGGCGTTGGCCCCCACCCGGCCGCATCCACACGCCGGATCCTCCGCAGCGGCCAACTTGATCGCCGGACCGCCGCTGGCGGTGTTCGACCGGATGCGAGACGCGGTGCGAGACTGGCGATCACAGAATTAGCGGGCGCACAAGCTGACCTGAAGCGGCATACCGTCATTCCCGGGCAGCGCGCAAGAGCCGAATCACCGCCCGGTCCACCGTATCTCGGCGGCCGGAGGCGAGGTCGGCCCGAGCATGGTCCTTCGGCAGCCGATCCGATCCAATATCACTGCGCCGACTCGCTCGAATCGCGTTGTCGGGCGCGGCATCTCGGACAATCACGCGGTGTCGTCCACCGCTCTGTGCAGGCTGAGCGAAGCAGAACTCGTCGCCGGCGAGCCGGCACACACCGACTCGGGCAGTGTCAGTGCCACCACTCCTACCCGCTGTCAGGTCGCACGCCGCCGCCCCAGATCGCTGTGCAGTCCGGTCGTGGTCCAGGGCGACCCGCGATCCCGTCGCCGGCCGCCGCCGTGCGGTACATCCCATTCCAACCTCTACTGCGGCCACTGAGCTCACCCGCATCGACTGGGATCCAGGGATATCGCGAGCGAAAACGGTGTCGAGGTTTCCTCTCCCTCGTCCCGGGTAGTGCGGTCATGTGTGGCCGACCAGCGTGTCGCAGGCGATGTCAGCCGCGGCGGACACGGCGGCAGTGGAAAGGAGACAGTCATGAGCACTACGGACAAGGCCAAGAACAAGGCCCAGCAGCTCGGTGGCAAGGTCAAGGAGAAGGCCGGCCAAGCGACAAATAACCCGCAGCGTGAGCAGGAAGGCAAGACGAAGCAGGTGCGGTCCGACCTGAAGTCCGCAGGAGAAAAGGTCAAGGACGCCTTCAAACGGTAACCCGATCGGCATCGGCGCCCGTGGTGTCGGCCATCGACAGCCACCCCAGCGCCACGAACTGCCCGTAGCAGTTCGTGGCGACGCCATTTGGACTGGGGCGGGATCTCGCCACGCTGGGTTGTGGCGTCAACCGCGACGATGGGGTCCGGAGATCCGAGCATGGCGGGCCCATCTCGTCGGGCGACGGCGCCGAGTTGGTCCGTGCGTGTCGATTGGACAGTGGGAGAACATGATGCGCGGCGTGAGCGCCCGGTTCAAGGGCATGCGGGGCGTGTTGGCGACACCCGTGGCAGGCCGTCGAACAGAGGAGAATCGAATGGGTAGAGAGTTCGACAGCAAACAGCGCCAATTGGATTCATATCGGGTCGACCGTGAAGAGGGGCGTCTGACTACGCAACAGGGCGTCCGTGTGGAGAGCACCGATGATTCGCTCTCGGTTGGTGAGCGCGGTCCTGCACTCTTGGCGGATTTTCATGCCAGGGAGAAGATCACTCACTTCGATCACGAACGCATACCCGAGCGGGTCGTGCACGCGCGTGGAGCTGGTGCGTATGGCTTCTTCCGGTCTTACCAGAGTTGGCTCTCCGACTACACCACCGCGCGTTTTCTCACCGATCCCTCCGTGGAAACTCCGGTTTTCGTCCGGTTTTCGACGGTCGCGGGCTCACGGGGTTCAGCGGATACTGTGCGTGACGTACGCGGCTTCGCGACCAAGTTCTACACCGCCGAGGGCAACTACGATCTGGTCGGCAATAATTTTCCGGTCTTCTTCATCCAGGATGGGGTCAAGTTCCCCGACTTCGTGCACGCGGTAAAACCGGAGCCGCACAATGAGATTCCGCAGGCCGCGTCCGCGCACGACACGCTCTGGGATTTCGTCGGGCAGCAGCCGGAAACACTGCACGCGATCCTCTGGTTGATGTCGGACCGCGCGCTGCCGCGCAGCTATCGGATGATGCAGGGGTTCGGTGTGCACACCTTCCGGCTCGTCGATGCCGATGGCCGGGGTACGTTCGTGAAGTTCCATTGGAAGCCCGCGCTCGGTGTGCACTCGCTGCTCTGGGAGGAATCCCAGCAGATTGCCGGCCACGATCCGGATTTCAACCGGCGCGACCTGTGGGACTGCATCGCCGTCGAGCAGTTTCCGGAGTGGGAGCTGGGCGTGCAGTTGATTCCGGACGATCGGGAGCTCGACTTCGACTTCGATCTGCTCGATGCGACGAAACTCGTTCCAGAGGAACAGGTTCCGGTACGTCCGGTCGGTGCCATGGTCTTGAACCGCAATCCCGACAACTTCTTCGCTGAAACCGAGCAGGTGGCCTTCCATACGGCGAACCTGGTGCCGGGCATCGATTTCACCGACGATCCGCTGCTGCAGATGCGAAACTTCTCCTATCTGGACACGCAGTTGATCCGGCTCGGTGGGCCGAATTTCGCACAGCTGCCGATCAATCGGCCGGTCGCGGAGGTGCGTAATCATCAGCAGGACGGGTATGGGCAGCAGGCCATACCGCGCGGCGAAGCCGCGTACACGGTCAACACGATCGGTGGCGGGTGTCCGGCCGTGGGAGGCGGCGGCGCCTTCGTGCACTCGCCGGAAGCGCTGTACGGCGCGGCGATTCGGCGGCGCGCCGATAGTTTCCGCGAGCACTATCAGCAGCCTCGCATGTTCTGGCGCAGCATGTCCGAGCCGGAGGCTGACCACATTGTCGCGGCGTTCGCCTTCGAACTGGGGAAGGTGACGCGACCTGCGATCCGCACCACCGTTCTCGAGCAGCTGCTACACGTCGACCCCGAACTCGCGATCCGCGTAGCGGACGAACTCGGAGATTCGAGCCTGCCGGCCGAACCCACCGGTTCCTTGGACGGAATCGTGTCGCCGTCGTTGTCGCAGCTGAATGCAATGACCGACACCATCGCCACCCGCAAGATCGCGATACTGGCCGCCGAAGGCGCGGATATCGAGGGCATCCGCCGAGTTCGTGCCTGGCTCTCGGATCGCGGCGCGACCTCCGAAGTCATTGCGCCGCGCGGAGGTCGGGTGAAGGCCGCGGGTATCAATGCGAACCTGCGTGTGGATCGTGCCCTGGCGACGGTGTCGTCGGTGCTCTATGACGGCGTTCTCGTCGCTGGCGGACCCGACGCTGTCGACATATTGGCGAGCAGTGGCCAAGCCCTGCACTTCGTCTTGGAAGCCTTCAAACATGCCAAACCGATCGGCGGGTTCGGTGCCGGTGCCACATTGCTCCGCACAGCGGGCGTCACACGGGACGACCCCGCCGATACCGACCTCGATCGGGCAAACGGGGTGATTGTGACCGCGTCCACGGGCGGTGATATCGGCGAGGACTTTGTCACCACCTTCGCGGAAGCCCTGGCCAGACATCGAATATGGTGGAGGTCCACTGCCGCTGTGCCAGCCTGAAACCCTGGACGCTACGGCCCGATTCATAGCGATTTCCCCACCCGGGCCGTAGTTAGGGGGCCGCGCGGTATTCCCACCGTGTAGAACGCCGCGCGGCACTCCAACCTGCCGCGCTTTGCCGTGTACCGGCTTTCGGCGCACCGGACGGAATGTTCGTGAGGTGACGGACGCGCCGGGTCGCCGTGAACGAAGTCGTCCGACGCATGAGCTTTCCTTTCTCGAATCCTGTGTCCCGGTTCGCTCAGCGGGTACGCCGATGGCATCAGCTATCAGCGAGGAGGTGTGGATATGGTCGAGGTACCTCGAAGTGAAGGACCGAACCTGTCCCCGCTATTCGAAGCCACGGGCGTGACGGGCTCGGACGTGAATCGGATGCTGCGCGAGCAGATCGAGCTCGCGATGCGCGACACCGTCAATGGAATGATGCCGCAGCTGCGTGCGCGAACCAGGTTGTATGCGACGACTGTCATGCTGGCCCTATACGGCGGGGGCGGGTTGGTCGCAGCGGTGCTGCTGCTGATCACGCTGGCGGCGCCCGCCTGGGTGGCCGCGCTCATCGTGGGTGCGATTCTTCTGATCGCGGCGGCAATCGTCCACGCCCTCGCGAAATCCCGCACGCATCCGGAGTCGAGCCCGGTTCCGGCGAAGTTGCTCAGCGGCGAACCGCACAGCCGAGGTAGCGCTAGTAGCCCGGGACCGGGCAGGTGATTGCTGGACCGCACTGCCTTCGGGAGATCAGAGTCGCCATGGTCGAATCGACAACTGCCGAAAAGACGCGAACCGAACTGAACGGCATCGCGCTGGTATGCGCGGTGAGAACTTCTGCGATCCTGGCCAGGAACACCGCCCACCTGGCTTGGCTGCTCGCCGAACAGAGCTATCCCGGACCACAAGGGGGAGCGGAATGACGAGTGCAGCGGACTTTGTTCCCCCTCACGCTGGGCTCTCCGGATTGCGCAGAGCCGCGCGCGACTGCCATGGCTGCGCTCTGTACCGGTTCGCCGAACAGACCGTTTTCGGCGAAGGACGCGCGGATTCCGACATCGTTATGGTCGGTGAGCAGCCCGGGGATCGAGAAGACCGCCAAGGGCATCCTTTCGTCGGACCGGCCGGCCGCTTGCTGGATCGCGCACTGGCCGAGGCTGGAATCGGCCGTGATCAGGTGTACCTGACCAACGCGGTCAAGCATTTCAAGTTCACCCGGCGCGGTAAACGTCGAATACATGAGCAGCCCAATCGAACCGAGGTGGTCGCATGCGCGCCCTGGTTCGAGGCCGAAGTGGAGGCCATCCGGCCACGCCTGGTGGTGTGCCTGGGTCGGGTCGCGGCCCAGTCGATCCTCGGGCCCGACTTCCGGGTCACGGCCGAACGGGGACGATTCATCCCACACGCCGGCTATCTGGTGCTCACCACGGTGCACCCGGCGTCGGTCCTGCGCAGCCCGGATCGGGAGCACGCGTACGCGGAGTTCGTCGAAGACCTGAAGCGCATCACACCGAAACTGGCCGATTGAGCATCGTCCTACCCGGACCACTGCGGCCTCGACCAACGGCCACGGACCATCGCGTATTTCGCACCTCACAGCATCCAATCGCCCTGCGCCGGAGGTGAAGACGAGTCCGGCGTCCCAAGTACGGTCGATCACGCCGTCTGTCGACCGTCAGGTAATTCCCCCGGGCTGCCGTCACGGAATTCCTCCGGTGGGCGTGCCTCGGTGCGAGCGTAGCGAGTCGCTGTGTGGTGGTCAGTTGGTGGGTCGGCCGGGGCGTTTGCGGGGCCGGTAGGAGGGGCCATCCGTGAGGACTTGGACGCCCCGTCCGAATATCGCTTTTCTCTGTTTGACGTGTGGTTTGCAGGGAATACGCTAACGCATGAAGGACGTACTCGAACGTGAGAGCAAATGGGCGGTCGACGGGGACTTCACTCTTCCCAGGCTCGACGACCTTGTCGCGAATAGCCGCATCAGGAGATACCGGTCGAGCTGACCAGTATCTATTTCGACACCGCCGAGCGTGACCTGCTCGCCCACGACCTGACGTTGCGTCGCCGTGAGGGAGACGACGAGTCCGGCTGGCAGCTGAAGATCCCCCAATCTTCTGGTCGCGTCGAAGTAACCGCTCAACTGTCGGACGAGCTGCCGCACGAACTCGCGGAGGTCGTCAACGGCGCAGCGCTGGGTAGGCCTTTGAACGAGGTCGCCAGGGTTCATACATTGCGCCGCCGTCACCGCGTCCTAGGTTCGGATGGCGAACTGATCGTCGAGATCGATGACGACATGGTGGACTCGACCGCGGCTGACCGGCCTGCTGAACTGGTCGCCTGGCGTGAGATCGAGGTCGAACTCGGCCCTCACACCAACGAAGTCCCGGCGATACTGCTGGACCGGCTCGCCGAAGCAGGCGCCCGTGAGTCGAGCTACCGCTCCAAGCTGTCTCATGTATTGCCGGAGCGATTTGGACCGGCCGCGGTCAGTTCGCGGGCGGAACATGCCATGTACGAATACATGACCACACAGATCGACCTGATCTTCGCCGGTGACGTCGGGCTACGTCGCGGCGAGGAACCAATCCACGACACTCGTGTCGCGACGCGACGACTGCGCAGCACGCTACGCGTGTTCGGCAAGCTGCTGGACCGCAGCGCCATCGGCGAGATCGACAACGAGCTGAAATGGTATGCAGCGCTGCTCGGCGACATACGCGATTGCCACGTCCAACGCCGACGCCTCGCCGATGGACTCAAGGCCCTGCCGCCGGAACTCGTCTTGGGTCCTGTCGCTGCGCGGATCGACGCGACGCTGCTGGCTCGGCAGTTGCCGAGCCGCAATGTTCTCGCTGAGGCAATGAACTCGCCCCGCTACCTGCGACTCCTCGCGACCCTGCAGACATGGAAATCACAGCCGCCGTTCGAGCGACGGATCCGGCGTCGCCAACTCGTGAAGCGGGCCGGCCGGGCCGCGGATAAAGCCGACCGCCGGTTAGTGACAGCATTGCGCAACCACCGAAACGAATCGCTGCACCGCGCGCGGAAAGCCGCCAAACGCGCACGCTATGCCGCCGAATTGCACAAGCCCGTTCGAAAGCCGGCGCTCGCAAAGTCGAATATCAAGCACTACAAGAAGATTCAGCGCCTACTCGGCGACTACCACGACAGCGTCGTCTCGAGCGAATTCCTGTGGCGAACCGCTACAGCAGCGGGCACGGCAGCCGACGAGAACGGCTTCACATACGGCCTGCTCTACGCGAACGAGATGCAAGCCGCTGAGGGTGCGCGCCAGAGTGTCGCCGCAGTTGCCGCGGGCGAATAGATGCAGGTCCGGGGGACAGTGTCAGGCGATGCAAGCTCTGGTCGCTTATTTTCGCAGTTCGGGGGTAGTCGGGTGGCATAAGGATTACCGGGGGAAAGTGCGAGGAGTCAAAAGATGAGCACCACCATTGTGATCGTGATCATCGTCGTCGCGGTTGTGGTCATTGTGCTTGTGGCCTGGGCGTTGATGCGCCGACGGCGCGAACACCAGCGGGTCGAAGCCAAGGGCATCCGAGACCGCGCGGCGAAACAGGAACTCGAGGTCGGTCAGCGGGAGGCGCGGGCGGAGGAGATCGCTGCCCGCAGCCGTGCGGCACAGGCCGAAGGTGAGGCCAAGGCGGCACAGGCTGAGCAGCTTGCCCAGCAGGCCGGCGTGCATCGCAGCGAGGCAGCGGATTCGCGAACCGAACTGGAGAAGGAATGGGAGCGCGCGGATAAGGTCGATCCGGACTCGAAGCCGGGTGAGAGGCAGAAGGCTGATCCAGAACAGCCGTCGCACAGCTCCTGACATTGATCCTGAGGTTTCTCCGGCCTGGATCGAGCATTCCGCAATGCGATGTCCCGGCGCGCAACGTCGCAGGTGACGTTCGCGGCCGGAGCATCTGCCGATGCGTGAGCGGCCAACCGGCCGCGGCACGGCCCGCGCGAACCGGAAGATATCGCAGGTTTCGACGGATTTACGTCAAACCGCTATTTCTTGAACGGGAATCAATCGATTCGGATTCTCCGCTCGACCCGGCGCGCAAAGGCCGCGGCTCGACCGCAGGATTGTGACCGCGGTGCGGTGGTCAGTCGGTTGGAGGCACGCGATTCAGGGGTCAATAGTAATGGCGACGGCCGCCGACAGCGCGGCCCGTCGACCCCAACAGCAGTAACGCAAGCCCGATGACGAGCACCACGATCCCGATGGTCCAGAGGATCGGGATGCCGAAGATGAATCCGACGATGAGAAGGATGATTCCGAGGATGATCATGGCCACTACCTGGTTTCGCTGCTGTGGTCGAAGGGCCCGAGAAGCCCTCCGGTGCTGCTGATATCGGTCATGCACGCAATGCAGGCACGCATCACTGCGCGCACCCAGCCACTGCCACGGGAAGAACAAAGCCACGATGTTCAACCCGATGGGATGCGTCGGCCGTCATGACGGGCATACCCTCATGTCGGCGGTTCAATCAGCACACCGAATCGTCCAGTGCCCCCAGCTTGCGCAATGTCACTCCGAGTGACATTCGATCTGGGCGTCCATCTATGAGATGAGGGACCGCACTTGCAGCGACAGCGCGGCGGCTAATTCGCCGCGCGGGTAGAGCCTGCGGCTGCTGACCGCATCGAGTGCGAGGCCGTCGACCGCGGCGAGCAGTATCGCGGATCGCGTCGAGGGGTCGGGGATGTTCGCGGCGGCCAGCTGGGTCTCGAGTTTCCGGCGAATCTCGGCCAGTGTGCGGTGTTGGATGCCGGCGAGGGTTTGGTTGGTGGCCGCGCGCGCTGCGAAGGAGACCATCACCCGGGCCTCGTGCTCGCGCTCGTCGTCGAGTGGAAGCAGTTGGGACAGTGCGGTGATCAATCGGTCGGTGAGGGGGGCCTGCGGGTCGATGGCGCTCATGCGGGCGCGCACCCGGGCGGTGAGTTGTTCGAAGGCGAAGGCATAGAGCTCGTCCTTGGTGGTGAAGTGGTGCTGAACGGCGCCGATGGAAACCTTGGCCGCGGAGGCGACTTCACGGATGCTCGCGGCGTCCAGCCCCTTCGATCCCGCGATGGCGAACACCGCGTCGGCGAGCTGCTCCGAGCTGGTCGATCCGTATTTGCGCACATCGACAACCATACACTCGTATGGAACAATACGAGTGTATGGAAGTACGAAAAGCCCGCTCGCGCACCGTGCTCACGGGTTCCGCGGCCCTGGCCGCCCTGGTATGGATCACGTGGAAGGTCGACCCCATGGCGTCCTCGTCACCGCTGGTTCCCTCCGTGGAGTCGGCGCTTGTGCTCGCAAACATTCCGCTCACCATCGCGTGGCCGGGCCGGAAGCGCGCCGTGGTGGCCGCCTTCCAGCGCTATCTGCTCAATCCCGTTGTGCGCCTGCTATTCCGGATCGGCTTCGTGCCCTTCGGTTATGCGCTCGTGGAGACGGTGGGGCGGCGAACCGGACGGCGATACCGAACACCGGTGGGCAACGGATCGGCCGGCGACGTCTTCTGGATCATCGCCGAACACGGGTACCGGGCCGGATACGTCCGAAATCTCATGGCCGAACCCACCGTCCGGGTAAAACTCCGGCAGGGCTGGCACTTCGTCTGGCGTACCGGTCACGCGACGGTCCTTCCCGACGAAGATCCGCTGGAAAGGCAACGGCGACTGGCTCGTTGGCGACCACTGCGGATTCTCAACGCGATCATGGTCCGCGCGCTGGGCGCCGACCTGCTCGTCATCCGGATCGACTGGGACGAGCCTCCGGGCTCGGTTCGGGGGCGCGGCCGTGTACTGACCTGAAGTGCTGCAGCCCACGGTAATTGCTCATGGATGTAGTCATGCGGTAGTCATATCGAGGATGCCCCAACGGTTTTCGATTGCCTTAGTGGAGTGCTGGAAGTGCCGCATGCTCGCCGGCGCGGGTTTCTCGATGGCGAGCGCGGCGTCCGGCGGGGACCTCCGCGGTCCTGACATGACGGTGGCACACTGCTCAACCGCGCGGCAGGGGACGACGCGATTCCGATTCCGCTGAGCGCAAGGATTCACCTGCGCGGAACCCGTTGGCATCCACCGATCTACGTTGCGGGTCACACCGGCCGAAGTTGGGTGCCTTCGTGGTGTTGCGGGCCACGGGGCCCGTAGTCGAGTTCGGCTCCCCTGTTGCTGCTTTCGGTGACCGGGGCGGGAGAATCGAAGGGATCCATGATCGATTCGATGAAGATCAAGCTGTCGTTGGGTGCGGAGAGGGCGCTGTGCAGGTCCGCTGGAGTCTTTGCGACGAATGATCGCGCCGTGGTGTCGGGGCGAAGCACCTTCGGCAGATCCGCGTATGCCCACGGGGCGATGTCGTTGTAGGACTCGGTCTTTCCGAGGTAGCCGCGCTCGATGGTGTACCCCCCGTTGTTGATCAGGAAGATCACCGGCTTGTGGTCGTGCCGCAGGATGGTCGACAACTCCTGCGCGGTCAGCTGGAACGAGCCGTCGCCCACGAACAGTAGGTGGCGCCGGTCCGGTGCCGCGGTCAGCGTGCCCAGCAGGGCCGCGACCGAGTAGCCGATCGACCCCCAGTTGACCGATCCGACAAAGGTGCAGCCCTGCGGGAGTTTCAGGCCGAAGAGGGCGTATGACGTGCCGTTATCGACGAGCAGCACATCCCCGGGCCGGATGTAGTCCTGAATGGCTTGCCAGTACGCCGCCTGCGTCAGCTTGGCAGACCGGTCGGTGTGAGCGCGCGGCGCCGCTGCCACGGGCCGGGGTGTGACGCGATCGGTAACGCGCGGCACCGCGTCGATGACGCCGCGGAGCGTTTCCTGGAGCGATACCGCCTGGTAGTTGTCCTTTCCGACGTCGGCCGAGTGCGCGCGCAGGTGGATCGTGTCGGCGGGCAGCGAGACCGTGAAGTCGCCCGTGGTCGCGTCTATGGGTCGGTATCCGATGCAGAGCAGGCAATCGGCGGCCTCCATCGCGTCGAGTGTGTGCTGCGCACTCGCTTCGCCGCTGTAGACGCCGACGTAATAAGGGAACGTTTCGTCGATTACCGCCTTGGCGGTGTTGCTCACCGCGACCGGAAGTTGCATCTTCTCGGCGAGTTCCGTGACCTCCGCGGCGACGCCGAACCGGTCCGCGTCCAGATCCACCAGAATCGCCGGTGCCGTGGCACCGGACAGGTGGGCGGCGACCGCGGCGATGCACGACCCCAGCCGTTCGGGGTCGCTGGACGGTTGTTCGAGGACCAGTGGCTCGACCGGAACCTCGATATCGAGGTAGGCGATGTCGGACGGCAGCTCCAGGTACACCGGCAGTTTCTCCCGCCAAGCGGTAAGGATCAGCCTGTCGATCTCGATGGTGGCGTTGCACGGGGTCAGTCTGGCCTGTGCGGCGGTCACCTGCGCGAACGCGCCGAGGAAGCGGTCCCAGGTTCCGTCGGCCATCGTGTGGTGCATCCCCAGGCCCCGATCGATGGACCTGAGTGGAATCGACCCGCAGATACAGACCACGGGAACATGCTCGGCATAGCAGCCGGCGATCCCGTTGATCGCACTCATCGCGCCTACAGCGTTCGTCACGAGGAGTGCGCCGATGCCTTTCAGCCGTGCGTAGCCGTCCGCCGCATAGGACGCATTCAGCTCGCCGCAATTGCCGACCCATTCGAGGGCGCTGCGCTCTCGGAGTTGCTGGAGAAACTCGAGGTTGTAGTCGCCGGGGACGCCGAAGAGGTGGCTGATCCCGGCCTCCGTCAAACGGCGAAGGAGAAAGTCACCGATCGTCATTCGTCGGGTTTCGCGCATGGGCATCACGTGCTCCTCCGAATCGTCGGGTCACGATGAAATCATCGTCCCGAACCTGGCCGAATCGGTCAGGCGCCTTTCAGAATCTCGACCATCCGGTTGCCGAGGACGGCGGCCGAGGCCGGGTTCTGGCCGGTGGTCAGGTTGCGATCCTCGACCATGTACGGCTCCCATATCGGCCCGCGACTGAAATCGACGGCGATCTTCTGCCTGAGGTCGGTCTCGAGGAGCCATGGTGCGAGTGCGGCGACGCCCACGGCTTCCTCTTCTTCGTCGGTGAAGCAGGTGAGGCGATAACCCTCGAACGGCGATTCGCCTCGGATTCTGGTGGACAGGATCGAGGCCGGAGCGTGACAGACGATGAAAAGCGGGTTGCCCGAGGCCAGCTGCTGCGTCAGCAACCGCCCGCAGTCAGCGTCGAACGCCAGGTCTGCCATCGGACCGTGCCCGCCGGGGAGGTACACCGCATCGAAATCCTCGAGACGAACATCGGACAACCGCAACGGCCGCCGCAATGCCTCCGCTTCGCGAATGATCGACTCGAGCCGCAGGGCCCCGTCGCTGCCGCCCGCCATCTGGGGGCGCAGACTCATCATGTCGACTGTCGGGATCACACCGTTCGGTGTTGCGACGACCACCTGGTGCCCGGCGTCGGTGAGGATCCGATATGGATTGGCGAACTCCTCGGCCCAGTATCCGGTCGCATACCGTGAGCCGTCCTTCATCACCCAGTAACTGGCACCGCTGACGATAAAGAGCACCTTTGCCATCGCGAAAGCTCCTCTCGGATCCCACATGCCCGTTAATCGGAAAACATTTGGCAACCGAACCGCAATCTCCCCGATCCTACACAACGGCCTGCCCCGTGCCGGCAGGCTCACGGATCCGCAGTCGGCGTCGATCAGCGGCGGACCCTGAAAGAAATAGCAACAGCGACAACCGCTTTCGCGATGCCCTGGTAACTCCACCCGATGGCATCGCTGCGTTGGCGCGGATTCCGCCCGGCCGGTGCCGGCCTGGGGGCTCAGGCAATCCGCAGCGGCTGACCTGCGCGGCAGCCGGTCGTTCGGAGCTGGATCCCGCCGGGCACAGTTGACTTCACTCGGGCCCGTCGGGTCCGTCCGGATGAGGCGGCGTGCGTACCCGTCCCGCGATGGCCGCGGCCACCAGGCACGAGAGCGCGCCCACCAGCAGCGCCGCCCGTGGCCCGGCGGCATCGATGATCCACCCGGTGATCAGGCTGCCGATGGGTGTGGTGCCGAGGAAGACGAAGACCCACAGCGCCATGATTCGCCCGCGATAGCTCGGATCCGCGTGCAGTTGCAGGGCGGTCGACGCCATGGTGACGAAGCCGAAGCCCGCGAACCCGGTCGCGATCAGGGCTGCGCAGGCGGTGACCAGATTCGGTACGACTGCCGTCGCGGCGAGACCGATGCCGAAGGCGGCCGCGGTCGTGACCAGATAGGTGCGGCGGGGATGGCGTACCAGTCCGACTGCGAGCGAGCCGCCCACCGAACCGATGCTGAGCATGGTCGACAGCAGGCCGTAGGTGCCGCCGGTGCCGTGAAAAGTGTGCTCCGCCAGCACCGGGAGCAGCACCGGGAAGTTGAAGGCGAACAGTCCGACCAGCGCCATCATGGTCAGCGGCAGCCACAGCTGCTGCCGGGTGCGGGCATAGCGCAGTGCGGACAGCACCCCGTCCGATCGCGCCCGGACGGCAAGAGCAGCGGGCGCGGTGGGCCGGATCGCCGCCAGCGCCCCGACCACCGCCAGGTAGGAGATCGCGTTCACCGCGAAACACGGTGTGGTGCCGATGAATGCGATCAGCAGCCCCGCCAGCGCCGGCCCCACCACACGGGCGCTGTTCATCACCACGCCGTTGACGCTGGCCGCACTGGCCAGATCCGTCGGCGGAACCACTTGTGCCACAAAGGCCTGCCTCGCCGGCGAGTCGACGATCTGGACCACGCCGCCCGCCACGGTCACGCCGATGACCAGCGGGATCCCCGCCCGCCCGGTCACCGCCGCCGCCCACAGAACCGCCGCCAGCAATCCGTAGACCACCTGCGTACCGATCAGCAAGCGTCGCAGATCGACTCGATCCGCGACCACCCCGCCCCACGGCCCGAACAGCAGCGGCGGCACCCCGCCCGCAGCCAGCACCACACCCAGTGAGGCCGGTGATCCGGTCAGCTGCAACACCAGCCATCCGACCGCCGTCGCCTGCACGAACGTGCCACTGGCGGAAGCGATCTGCCCTGCGAAGTACCACCGGAACGGTCGCGACCGCAGTGCGCGAAAGGCATTCGCCCGCTCCCGTCGCGGAATCTGGTGAGCCGTGGCCGCTTCGGGCACGACCGTCAATGCGTCACGATCCATCGCGTTCATATCCCCCTCGGGTCGGCAGTTGCATTCTGCCCGTGGCGGCCGGGCCGGGGTCAATCGTGCAGGGCCCGGGCCAGAACGCTGACCGCCTGCGCCACCGCGGCTGTGGCGGCGTGGGTGTCGTGCAGTGTGTTGAGCATGACGAAGTCGTGGACGATGCCGCCATAGCGGACGGCCGTCACCGGGACACCGGCGGCGCGCAGTTTGGCGGCGTACGCCTCGCCCTCGTCGCGCAGGACGTCGGCCTCCGCGGTGATGACCAGGGCCGGTGGGAGGCCGGCCAGTTGGTCGAGGCCGGCACGCAGCGGGGACACGGTGATCTGGGCGCGATCCGACTCACTGGTCGTGTACTGATCCCAGAACCATTGCACGCCTTCGAGAGTCAGGAAGTAGCCGGTGGCGAACTCGCGGTAGGAGCCGGTGTCGAAGTTGGCGTCGGTGACGGGGTAGAACAGGACCTGCTGGCGGAAGGAGACGTCCCCGCGGTCCTTGGCCATGAGGGTCAGGGCAATGGCCATGTTTCCGCCCACGGAGTCACCGGCGACGGCGATGCGGGTGCTGTCGAGCCCCTTGGCGGCGCCGTCGGTGGTGACCCACTGGGCGACCCGGTAGGACTGCTCATTGGCGACCGGGTAGTGCACGTCGGGGGAGCGGTCGTACTCGGGGAACACCACGGCCGCGTTCACCCCGACCGCCAGGTCACGCACCAGCCGGTCGTGGGTGTGGGCGTCGCCGAAGACCCAGCCCGCGCCATGGGTGTAGATGATGACCGGGAGGGTCCCGGTGGCGTCCTTGGGCTTGACGATGCGTACCCGGATCGATCCGGTCGGCCCGCCCTCTACGGTGATCCATTCCTCATCGATGTCCGGCTTGAAGATCGGGGAATCCTGCACCCCGTCGACGGTCTTGCGGCCCTCCTCCGGCGAAAGCTGGTACAGGAACGGCTGTTCCGAGGTCGCGTCCACGAAGGCCTGGGCGGCGGGTTCGAGTGAGATGCCGTGTGGATTGCCTGCCAAAATCGTTCTCCCCAGCGTCGCGTCGTGAGCACACGCGTCGGTGCGCGCGCTCGTCCAGCCTTCCCGCCGACGGTGGGTGCCGGCCCCGCTTCATCGGCCAGGAATCCCTGAAATCGGGACACCGGCCGATCGGCGTCTTCCGGGTCGGTGGCCATGTCCGACCAAGTGGAGTCGGCGGTGTCCTGATTCGGCGGATTCCTGGCCTGCAGGCAGGGATGGTCACCACGCGGCAACTCGAAACTCGGAGGGGCACGGTGCTTTCCGCGCGTGCCCCGCCAGATCGCTCAGCTTCACAAGCGCTTTCCCGCCTTGCGTGCCGCGATGACGCCTTCGGCTATGTGACCCGCGCTCGAGCGGCGGTCGGCGCCGCACGAAAGGCAGTGGATCGGACCTGGATTCAGTATTGCGATGGGGCAGCTCAGGGGTACCCGCCCGCAGCCGCTCTCGGCCACGACGATCTCGAGCGAGCAGTCGTCGTTGCCGCCGGAACCCCTCCCCGGCGGCATCGTCAATCGCTTTGGCGCAGAAAGTGATTGCCGTGCTGGTCGCGATCGAACGTGACATACTGCCCGAACCGGAAATATGGGTAGTTGACGACGCAGGGGGTCGCGCACAACCATGAACCATGGCAGCAAATGACGAAGATCAGCAGATCGCGGCGCTCGTCCAACGCCTTGCCGCACAGTTTCCCGCAATCAATACCGACACCGTCGAGGGCATCGTCGCCGAAATCCACCGCGGCTTCGACGGCCGGCCGGTCCGCGATTTCATTCCGCTGCTGGTCGAACGCGGCGCACTACGGAGGCTTTCGGCAACCGGCTGATACGAGCCGCCGGTGAGCGAGGATCCCGAAACCGCCCAGGCGCGCATGTTCCTCACGGAACTCGAGTACCACGCCGAACGCCTCATACGCCGACGCAGCCAGTGGCAAGACGACAAACCCAACCAGGCCGTCGAGGCCGAACTCGCGCAGGTCAACCAGCAGATCCGTAACCTCCGCCAGCGATTCCCCGGCCTGCGGCAGATCTCCCGATGATTTCGAGCGATCGAACAATGAAAATTCGGCGCCTCGGGGTCGATGGTGTAGTCAGCGGCGGAAACGACACCCCAACCGGGTTTGGTCTTCCACGTGGCGACCGACGCGGCTCGCTGATGTTTCAGGCCGCCTGCGGTGCTGTGAGATGGACACGGATGTGGTCTAGTAGTTCACGGGTTCTGAGCGGTTTGGGCAGGTAGTCGCAGGCGCCGGCGGTGTAGGCGTCACCGATGGCATCGGGATCGCCATCGAGGGAGACCGCGATGATCGGAATCGGTGAGCGATTGCGCAGCTGCCGGCACAGGTGCGCGCCCGGCAGGTCCGGCAGGTCCAGGGGAAAGGTCGCGCAGCAGTGCCAGGAGGTCGTCGGGCGGGCTGATCAGGCGCTGGGTGAGATCGAGCCAGCCGCCGGTGGAGGTGACCGTTGCGGCGACGGTGCCGTCGGCGCGGGTGAAAGTGTTGCGCATCATTTGCCGCGAGTTCCCAGAGCCACGCTGTCCGCGCGGTTGCGGGGCCTTCGAGCCGCCGGAATCGTGGACGCCGGCTACAACCTCACCGACGCCGGGCTCGCCCTGGCTCAGAGGTCATCCGCTGGTGGATCGGTGAGTTGTCCTGGCGGGACCTGCAGGAGCAACCCGGCGTCGACTTACACGGCGACCCGGCGCTGCGCCGCCGGATCCCGCGATGGTTCACTCGCTACGTCTTCACGCCCGAGGTCCTTGCCGCATCGGATGAGGTTGTGCGCGAACGCGAGTGAGGACCCGTGCGGCTCGAGGTAGTGATCGCTCAGGCTGAGCGGCGCGGAGATGATCTCAGCCTGTTGATCTTCGGGGCGAGGTTGTCTATTGGACCGCCGTCCCGGTGGCGACCGCTTCGAGTTCGGCCAGCGTTTCGCGAATGAACTCGGCCAGGCTGTGGTCCGGCGGGGAATCGGCCCACGCGGTGTAGGCGATCTTGAAGACCGCGACGCCGACTTCGGCGGTGAGGCCCGCGGTGGGCTCGGGTACGCCGCGCAGACGTAGCGCCTCGGCGCTGCTTGCCGCGAGCGCGGCGAGCTTGGCCAGTTCCCGTTCCTGTAGTGCGGGGTTCGCGGCAATCACGGACTGGCGCTGTTGGGCGAAGTCCCGGCGTTGCCCGATCAGTTCCGCCACCGCGTCCAGGCCCGCCCCCATCGCCGCGATCGGTGACGCTGAATCATCCACCTCGGCAATGGCGTTCGTGATGATGTCGTGCAGGATCTGCTGGTTGCCGAACAGCACCTCACGCTTGTCGGCGAAGTGCCGGAAGAATGTGCGCTCGGTGAGCCCGGCTCGCTCGGCGATGTCGGCGACGGTGGTCTGATCGAAGCCGCGCTCCAGATACAGCTCCATCGCCGCGCGGCCGAGACGGCCCGGCGCGTTCGGTTCCCAACGACCCATTCCGTGATTGTAGGACAGTGACGTCAGCAACTGACGTCGAAGTGATGACAGATGCTGACATGAGGGCTACTCTGATGACAGATGCTGACATCACAAGTCGAGAGGGCTTTCTCATGCGTCTCTTCGTCACCGGAGGTTCCGGTTTCATTGGTTCTCGCGTCGTTCCCGAACTCATCGACTCAGGTCACGAGGTTGTCGGCCTGGCCAGGTCGGATGCTTCGGCTGCGGCCTTGACCGCGGCCGGCGCGCAGGTGCGCCGCGGCGATCTCCTCGATCCGGATGTTTTGCGCGCGGCCGCAGACGAGTCCGATGGGGTGGTTCACCTGGCTTTCGTCCACGACTTCTCCCAGTTCGAGGAGAATCAGCGCACCGATCGCCGGGTGGTCGACCTGTTCGGCGATGTGCTCGCGGGTTCCGATCGGCCGCTGGTGATCGCCTCCGGACTCGTTCCGTTCGACACCGGTCAGCCCGGTGTGGCCGATGACCCGATGATCCGCCGCGCCACGGCCGCCGCCACGGTCCGGCTCGCCGAACGCGGCATCCGATCGGTGGTGCTGGGTCTGCCGCCGACGGTGCACGGCGCGGGCGATCGCGGATTCATCCACCGAATCGTCGAGATCGCCCGGGAGAAGGGCGTGTCCGGCTATGTAGGGGACGGCGCGCACGCCTGGTCGGCTGTGCACCGGGACGACGCCGCGCGGCTGTTTCGACTCGCGGTGGACAAGGCCGAAGCCGGAACGGTGTTGCACGCGGTCGCCGATTCGGGCGTGGCGACCCGCGATATCGCCGAGTCCGTCGGTCGCCAGCTCGGGGTGCCGACCACCTCGATCGACCCCGCCGACGCGGTCAGCCACTTCGGTTGGCTGGGCATGATGTGGAGCATGCCGATGACCGGCGACGGCGGACCCGCCGCAGCCACGATGGGCTGGGCGCCGAGCGGCCCAACGCTGCTCGCGGACCTGGCCGAACGCCACTACTTCCAGGACTGAGCCGGGCGACGTCGCTGCGGTGATGCCACCCGCTATTGCGGCCATCGGAATCGCGGTACCAGCCGGCGAGGGTGCCGATCGTGCCCACTACCCGGCCTGCTCGACCACGCGATGGTCGAGGCGGTCGAAGCCGTCGCGGTGACGATCTTCAAGCATTGCCAGGGCATCGCACTGGACAGCGGTGAGGAATGCGAATTCTTCGGCACGAAGGACTATCTCGCGGCGGCGGGATCTAGCGAGGGATGACCGACGTCGTGAGGGTCTGCGACAGCACCGCTGCCGCAGACCGGACGTCGCTCAGCCGAGAGCCGGCCGGAGTTCGTGGCGCGTCAGACCGCGATCGCGGTACCGACATCGTGAGCGCAGGATCGGCTGCATTCAGCTCCATCGCACTGCGGATTCGACTGTCGGGACCCGCCTGCGAAGGATTCACCATTAGCCAATTCCCGTACTCTGCAACAGAATTCACACAGCCGCCGATCCCTGCGGCTCGGCCCAGCAAGGTCCTGGTCGTCGAGAGCAACCCGGCGATGGCAGAGATCGAGGTACTCGTGCTGGCCAACGCCGGCCATGAGGTGATTTCTGCCCCCAGCGCGCAGCGCGCTTTGCACCTCGCCCGGCGATGGAAGCCGGACCTGGTGCTGCTCGAGCTGGACCTGCCGGACTTGCCGGGCGCGCACCTGTGCCGGCAGCTGCGCAATCGCTCACCGATTCCGATCATCGCGGTCTCTCTCGATGGCGATCCCGATGCCATCGGTGACGCCTACACCGCCGGCGCCTGCGACTACCTGCTTTCTGGCCGGCGATCGAGCAGGCTACGTGTACGGCGCGATACAGCCGGTCGACGGCTGACGCATCGCGATCCAGCCCCTCCGAGCCGCTGGTATCCGGACTCATGAGTGGTGGGTCGGTGCCGAACGGTTGCCGGGTGGGTTGAAAGGGTCCCTCGGACGTGATCGAATTGGAGCACGACGGGATTGGTTGGTCGTGGCAGATACTGGACTGCTTCGCGGTGTCGATCTGCAGGCTGCCACGGGGTACACGGTGTTCATGACTCTCTAGAAGCACCCGTCGCGTCTATATGCTTTTCGGTCTCGACACGAGCACTCGACTCGTGCTCGCCGCCTGTACACGGCCGGGTTGTCCGCGGTGCCGTGTTCGACACCGACCCACGACTATGTGGCCGTCGCTCTATGTCTGTGGACAAGGAGAGAGATGTCTGAGCCGAACTACACAACCGATGCCGCCGGAATTCCGGCACCCAGTGATGACCATTCCCTGACAGTCGGCCCGGATGGCCCGATCTTGCTGAACGACGCGTATCTGATCGAAAAGATGGCGTCGTTCAATCGTGAGCGCCTGGCGGAACGGCAACCGCATGCCAAGGGCGGCGGGGCGTTCGGCACGTTCGAAGTCACCCACGATGTCAGTGCCTACACCAAGGCCGCTGTGTTCCAGCCCGGCACGCAAACCGAAGTGCTGGTACGGTTTTCCGCCGTCGCCGGCGAACAGGGATATCCCGACACCGTGCGGGATCTGCGTGGGTTCGCGGTGAGGTTTTACTCCGAACAGGGCAATTTCGACCTGGTCGGCAACAACACACCCGTTTTTTTCGTGCGGGATCCGATGAAGTTCCAGGACTTCATCCGGTCACAGAAGCGCCGCGCCGACAACAATCTGCGCGACAACGACATGCAGTGGGATTTCTGGACGCTGTCACCGGAATCGGCGCACCAGGTGACCTGGCTGATGGGCGATCGCGGCATTCCGGCCACCTTCCGGCACATGAACGGGTACTCCAGCCACACCTACATGTGGATCAACGCTGCGGGCGAACGGTTTTGGGTGAAGTACCACTTCAAGACCGATCAGGGCATCAAGTTCCTCACCCAGCACGAAGCCGATCACATGGTCTCGATCGACATGGACTACCACCAGCGTGATCTGTGGAAAGCGATCGAAGGCGGCGAGTATCCGAGCTGGACCCTGAAGATGCAGATCATGCCGTTCGACGACGCGAAGACCTACCGCTACAACCCCTTCGATCTCACCAAGGTATGGCCACACGGCGATTATCCGTTGATCGACGTCGGCAAGATGACCTTGAACCGCAACCCGGCCAACTACTTCACCGACATCGAAGAAGCGGCATTCGAGCCCAGCAACGCAGTACCCGGCACCGGCCCCAGTCCCGACAAGATGCTGCTCGGGCGCTGGTTCTCCTATGCCGATGCGCACCGGCACCGGATAGGCATCAATTACAAAGAGCTACCGGTCAATTCGCCACACGGCGCCGAGGTCCGATCGTGGGCGAAAGACGGCGCCATGCGCCACCACAACCCCGGCGATCCGGTGTATGTGCCCAACTCGAAGGGCGGACCGCACGCCGATCCCGCTGTAGCGGGACCGTCCGCAGGTTGGTACGCCGACGGTGAGATGGTCAGAACGGCCTACACGCTGCGCGCGGACGACGACGACTGGGGACAGGCTCGCACCCTGGTCCGGACGGTCCTCGACGACGACGCCAGGACACGACTGGTCGACAACATCGTCGCGCACCTGTTCGACGGAGTGAGTGAACCCGTGCTCACGCGAGCGTTCGCGTACCTGCGCAACATCGACAAGGATCTCGGTGACCGAGTCGAACGAGGAGTACGGGCCAAGCAGGCGCAACATGAACCGACCGCCGCGGAGCGACCGAAGGTCGGCCATACGAGATAGCTTCGGCGATGGGCGCCGGCACGGCTGGTGGCTGCCACCGCCACCAGCTGCACATCATGGAGGCTGCGCAGTGCCGGGGATGTGGGAATCCTTGGCCCAGCTGCGATTCGGGTCGGCGCCGATGACACCGACGCGCAGCGGCCCCGTCATGGCATCCTCACGCTACCTCCCCATATTCACGAGTTGCCCTGAGCCGTAGGCCCTTTGGATGGGGGTTGTTCACCCTCGCATCCCCCGACACGGCTCAGGCGAACATCGTGAAGAGAGTGTTGAGGCCTTCGGGCGAGGAGCGGATGGGTGAAGATCGCGTCGGCCATGGCGGTGCCGACGCGGCCGAGCTGCGGGTCGATGAACACCGTGTATGGGACGATCCGGTCCCGCGTGCTCGCCTTCTCGTGCCGGATGAGATTGCCGTGCAGAACGGTCGAGGCGACCTCGACCGACTTCGGCCCGGTGAAATGAGCCTCGCCTTCGATCAAGTCGAGCCCGTCCTGCGCCAGGCGGCTCGCGTAGTTCTGTCGCGCTCCGGCGACCACGGCCCGTTTGCGTTCGCGCACCGCGGCCAGGTCCACCGATACCGGACCGATCCGCACGACGTACTCCGCGGCGCGGCGTGCCTGGTGGGCAAGGCAGGCGCTGGCGACCATCGTCTTGGTCGGGGTGCACCCGATGTTCAGGCAGACGCCGCCGAGTTGGCCACGCTCGACCAGCGCCACCTCTGGCCCGCCTTCGCCAGCTCAACCGAAAGGAACCGACCGCCCTGGCTGGCTCCGATCACGATCGTGTCGTAGTGCTCATCGGCCAGTACGCCTTCCTCCCCTCGTCCTCGTCGAGCCGGGCGGGCCGGTCTCGGCGGCAGGGAAACCACGACACGGCACGCACGCGCCACCGGCCGCGCGAATCGGTCAGCCGAGTTGGGGGACCACGCCGTGGACGCGGTCGATGAAAGCGGAGAAATCCGCCATGAACCGGGTGAGGAACTGCCGCGTCGAGTCGTCGAGGACATCCCCATCCGGGGTGAAGACATCAGGGCGGAACTGGATATAGGCCTCCGGGGAGGTCATCTGCGGGGAATTGCAGTAGCCCAGGACACTGCGCAGGCTGAGCTGAGCGATCGCGGTGCCGATCTTGCCGGGCGAGGCGCCGATGACGGCGGACGGCTTGAGAGTGAACGAATTGTCGCCCCACGGGCGGCTGGCCCAGTCGATGGCGTTCTTCAGCGCGCCCGGGATCGAGCGGTTGTACTCCGGCGTCACGAACAGCAGGGCGTCGACGGCGGTGATGGCCTCCTTGAGCGCGCGGCCCTCCGGCGGGTAGTCGGCGTCGTAGTCGTGGTTGTAGAGCGGCAGATCCTTGATCGGAATCTCGGTGAACGTCAACTTGGGTGGCGACAGCCGGATCAGGGCCTTGGACAGGACCCGGTTGATGGATTCCTTGGACAGACTGCCGATGATGTAGCCGACCGTGTAGGTACTCACGCGATGCCTCCTGACCAGAGATTTCCGATGCTGAACGGAGCGCCTGGCGTCGTAGACGCACGGCGTTTCGACGGGAGTGCAGGGCCAACGTAGCACTCCACAGCGGTCGCTCGCCCGGGTATCGGACGCCGCTGGTCGGCGGTGGCGTCGCGGCAGTGGATCGCCCTGCGAATCCGCTACCACCCCAACAAGATTCGCCAGAACTGCGAGACCTCCCGGCGTCGATTCAGCCGATGGTGTCGCGGACGGATGTGGTTGAGGACAGGTTCGTCTCGAGTTTTGCCAAGGCGGGAGCAGCTGGCGTCGCTGGCTCGTGCTCATGTCGCCGACCGTGTCGGTTTCGAGGTCCGTCCACAGTTGCTCGATCCGGCTGCGCAAGGCCATTCCGGCCGGTGTCGACTCGACCAGGGTGGCTCGGCCGTCGGTCGGATCTTGGCGGCGACGTACGAATCCGGCCCGTTCGAGGCGCTGCACGGTGCGGGTCATCGAGGCCGAATCCGTGTCGAATATCGAAGGCGCGTCGACCCCATGACATCACCCAGCGAGCAGCGAGTCCGACCTGACACCCGTTCGGAGTCGATAGCGAGATGTTCTGGCGGGTATGACGATCGTGTACCCGTCACCGAGGTGTTCGGGGCTATCGGGGGTCCAGGCCAGAGATCCGGGAGGTACGGTTCCTGGCATGAGCAGGACAACCGTGGAGTTGTCCCATCCGATCTCGGACGGCATGCTCACCTACCCGGGATTGACGGGACCGCGGGTCACCACAGATGTTTCGCGTCAGCAGTCGCCACTGATCGACATGGCCTATGACATCGCGCGGGTGAATATGGTCGGCAACACCGGCACCTATATCGACGCGCCCTTTCATTTCCATGCCGACGGCGCCGATATCGCCGAGTTGCCGCTGGAGCGGCTGCTCAATGTACCGATCGTGATGATCCGCGCGGCGGGCATGCGCGCGGTGGGACCGGATGTGCTCGGTGACCCGGCACGGCTTTGGGGCAAGGCGGTGCTCGTGCACACCGGATGGTCGGCTCGGTGGGGGTCGCCGTCGTACCGGGGCCCCGGGCATCCGTTCCTGATCGGTGAGGTCGCGGAGGCGCTGGTCGCTGCGAACGTGGCGGTGGTGGGAATCGACTCGCTCGACATCGACGATATTTCCCTGCCCACGCGTCCGTGTCACCACGCATTGCTCGGGGCGGGAATCCCGATCATCGAGCAGATGACAAACCTGGACGTGGTCCCCGACATCGGTGCCAGGCTGGTCGCGCTGCCGGCGCCGGTGCGCGGGATGGGCTCGTTTCCGCTGCGCGCTATTGCCTGGACCGATCACGGCGGCGCCGATAGCTGATCACGATTGCACGAATCGGGCGCCCGGGCCGGGGGTGCGATGGATGGCCGATGGGGGTAGATGGGCATGGCCCGCGGCGCATTCCAGGGCGAGCCGGACCGGGGCTCCGCAGTCGTGGTCGGTGCCGGGGGTGTGATGGCGGATCACGACCGACGGCCCCTCCGGACCGCTCAGATATTTGTCGCCCCACTCCAGCAACGCCACCAGGGTCGGCCGCAGGTCGAGGCCGCGCTCGGTGAGGCGGTACTCGTAGCGCTGCCGGGAGCCCGGCTCCTGGTATGGGATGCGTTGCAGCACACCGGCTTCGACGAGGCTGTCGAGCCGGGCGGCGAGCAGGTTGCTGGCGATACCCAGGCGGTCACGGAAGTCGCTGAAGCGAGTCGCGCCATCGATGGCCTCTCGAACGATCAGCAACGACCAGCGTTCCCCGACGACCGATAGGGCGCGTCCCACCGAGCAGTTGGCGGTGTCGATGCGGCGATCCGGGTCCATGTGGCCAGCCTATCGGGCTAGGTTGACAATCTCCACTCAGCGGCCCTAGCGTTCGTTTCATCTGAGTTTAGAAACTAAATCTAGGAGGTCGTCGGCATGCCGATGCTCGATGTCTACATTCCTGAGGGCACCTTCACAGCCGAGCGGGAAGCGGCGCTGATGAATCGGATCACCGAAATCCTCATCCGCCATGAGGGATTCGACCCCACCGATCCGGTCACACGCTCGGTCTCGTGGGTGTTCCTGCACCGCCCGGCAGCGGTCTACGTCGGCGGCGCACTCGCCGACATGCCGCGGTACAAAGTGGTCCCGTCGGTCCCCGAAGGACAACTGGACACCGCCAAGCGAGCCGGCGTCATCGCAGAGGTCACCGACGCGATACTCGACGCGGAGGACGGCGCGTGGCCGCGTGATCCCGGCCGAATCTGGGTGTTCCCCACCGAGATTCCCGAGGGACACTGGGGTGGATTCGGTGAAGTCAGGCCGTTGAGCCGTATTCTCGGCCGGCTGACCGGCGACGACGCACGGGCCGCCCGGCTCGCGGCGGAGCGGATCGCCGCCAGCCGCGTCGAACACACGACGCTCCCGCCCAGCGCGCGCTGACCACCCGGTGCCGGTGCCGCCATCTCGAGGCTGCACCGGCACCGACGGCGTCCGGGAACCGCGCGGATTATGGTGCGGCTCAGCCCGATTCGAGGCGGGAGCGCACGTCGTCCGAGGTGATGACCGGGAAAACCTCGAAGTCGATGAGGCCCGCCCAGTTCGCCCTCCGCGTGCGGCGAAGTCTCGTAGTCGGCATGAATACCTCGTGAAACCAGCCAGCGCGGTCCCGCCGAGCCCGAACCCGCACGCGAAGATAATTCATGCGGGTGTGCGTCGGCGGGGCGGGCTTCCGAGAGTCAGTATGCGGAGTTGACGTTGTCCATGGAGCCGTAGCGTGCGGCGGCGTAGTTGCAGGCGGCGGTGATGTTGGCTACGGGATCGTAGATGTCCCAGGAGGTTCCGGCGACATGGTAGGCCTGGAAGGTGGGGTCGATGACCTGGAGCAGGCCTTTGGACGGGGTGCCGTTGGCTGCGTTGGAGTCGTAGAGGTTGATTGCCCCGGGGTCTCCGCCGGATTCGCGCATGATGTTGCGGTGGATCGCGTCATAGCTGCCCGGAATGCCTTGTGCGGCCATAATATCCAGTGCCTGACGAATCCAACCATCGAGATTGGAACTGACGGCGGAGTCCGCCAAGACCTTTGTGCCGGTAGTGCTCATGGCTGCTGGAGTGGTCCGTGCCGGCGATTCGGGGACGAGTGCCGAGGCCTCGGCGGTTGCTGCGATCGACAATGATGCGGCTGCCAGGGCATAAACGGCGAGACGGCGGGCGGTCCGGGGACGGCGTCCGGTGGCCATTGAGTTCCTCCTCAGGAATTTCGTTGCCGAGCACATGTCGCTTCGTTGCGACCTGCGGGGCGAAAGCGAGCCCTGGCGGCGTTTCGGGTGAATCGGCGCGTCGGCAGTGAAGACAGCATTGGTTGCGGGCGTGTATCGGCACGACGGCCGATCTACCCGAGACATACCTATTTCTGCTTCTTGCTCAATCCGCGTGTGGGGTCCGCACGTAGCGGCGGAGACCCGTCACCGGCTGCGGGAGCGGGTCGGCCGGCGTCCCTGTATTCGGCTCTTCGAATCGCGTTTTCCAACTCTGGAGCGCCTTCCCGATAGCTCTGTTTCCGAGGTCCGGCGGGGATACGCTGTGCGTTGACGAAGATCTGGCGGGTGTTGCTCGGTGCCGGGACACCGGTGGATGGTGGGCCGCTGATGAGCGAGGACGATCGGTTCCTGACAGTTCGTGACGTGTTCGAGCCGGTCACGGACGAATTGGCCGCAGCCGGGTTCGAGGATGCCGAGGAGATCGGGCGGGGCGGTTTCGGTGTGGTCTATCGCTGCACACAGATCGAGTTGGATCGGACGGTGGCGGTGAAGGTCCTCACTGCCGAGCTGGACGCGGAGAACCGGGCGCGGTTCTTCCGGGAGCAGCGCGCGATGGGCCGGCTGACCGGGCATCCGAACATCGTGACGATGCTGCAGGCGGGTGTCACCGCGAGCGGACGACCCTATCTGGTGATGCCGTATCACCCGGTCGGCTCCCTGGATACACGGATCCGCGGGCGGGGTCCGCTGCCGGTCGAGACCGTGTTGTGGATCGGGGTGAAGATGGCCGGGGCGCTGGAGAGCGCGCATCGCCTCGGCATCGTGCATCGGGATGTGAAGCCGGGCAATGTGCTGCTGACCGAGTACGGCGAGCCCGCACTAACGGATTTCGGTATCGCGCGGATCGCCGGGGGCTTCCAGACGGCCGCGGGAACTCTGACCGGGTCGCCGGCCTTCACGGCCCCGGAGGTGCTCGAGGGCCAGGACCCTACGCCGGCCGCGGATGTCTATGGGCTGGGCGCCACCCTGTTCTGCGCGCTGACCGGGCATGCGGCGTTCGAACGTCGCAGCGGGGAGAACGTAGTGACCCAGTTCCTGCGGATCACCACCCAGCCGGTGCCGGACCTGCGTGAGAGCGGCATCCCTGACGACGTGTCCGCGGTGGTCGCGGCGGCGATGAGCCGCGATCCGCGCGAGCGGCCGTCGGCAGCGGCTTTGGGTGAGGCGATCCGGCAGGCGCAACGCCACCACGGGTTCGCCGTCGACGAGATGGCGTTGGACCCCGAACCGGCCCGAGAGCGCCAGGACCGCAAGCCGGCTGAGCCAACAGGGTGGCGTCCGCCCGTGACCACGGCTCCACACGGAGGCGGTACTTGGCCGCTGGAGTTGACCAGTTTCGTGGACCGCCGCACCGAGCTGGCGGAGTTGAAGAATCTGCTGTCGGCGGCCCGGCTGGTGACGTTGACCGGGATCGGCGGTGTCGGCAAGACCCGGCTGGCGTTGCGGGCGGCGGCGGCCACGCGCCGGGAGTTCGCCGACGGGGTGTGGCTGGTCGAGCTGGCCGATGTCCACGACCCATCCCTGCTGGTCAATGCGGTGGCGGCCGTCCTGGGGTTGCGCGACGATCCGACGCGGCCGTTGTCCGAGGTGTTGATCGAGTTCCTGTCGACGCGGAAGTCGCTGCTGGTGTTGGACAACTGTGAGCAGTTGGTGGCGGCGGTGGCGGAACTGGTCGGGACATGGTTACGGACCTGTCCGGACCTGCGGATTCTGGTCACCACCCGCGAGCCGCTCGATATCGCCGGCGAGGCGGTGCTGCGGGTGGCGCCGCTGACGGTTCCGGACCCGGATCGGGAGCCGTCGCCGCGGGAACTGCGGCGCTCCGATGCCGTGACTTTGTTCGCCGACCGGGCGAGCGCGGTGGTGCCGGGTCTGGAACTGTCCGACGACAACAAGGCGGCCGTGGCTCGGATCTGCGCCCGGTTGGACGGTTTGCCGTTGGCGATCGAGCTGGCCGCGGCGCGGATGCGCGCCATGTCGCCCGAGCAGATCCTGCACCGTCTCGACGATCGATACGCGCTGCTGACACGCGCCACCCGGACCGCGCCCACCCGGCAGCAGGCCCTGCGATGGTGTGTCGACTGGAGCTACGAATTGTGCACCCCGGCCGAGCAGCAGTTGTGGGCCAGGCTGTCGATATTCGCCGGAGGCTTCGAACTCGATGCGGCCGAACAGTGCGGCGCCGATCTTGGTCCCGAGGATCTGCACGATGTGCTGTCCTCGCTGGTGGACAAGTCGATCGTGATCCGCGAGGAGTCGAGTGGTGTGGTGCGGTTCCGGATGCTGGAGACAGTCCGCGATTACGGCCGAGAGAAGCTGCGCGAGTCCGGCGAGGATCAGCGATTACGGCGTCGGCACCGCGACTGGTGCCACCAGTTGGCGCTCGCCGCGGAGGCCGGGTGGATCAGCGACCGGCAGCCCTACTGGTCAGCCAGGCTCGAACGCGAACAACCCAACCTGCGCGACGCGCTCGAATACAGCCTGGCCGAAAACACCGAGCAGGCGGCCGAAGCCGGACTACAGACCGCCGCCGCCCTGTTCGTGTTCTGGACTTTCCGAGGTCTGTACAGCGAAGGTCGCCGTTGGATCGACCGGCTCCTGCACCACCCGGCCCGGCAATCCGTACCCGACCGTGTCAAAGCCCTTCACGCCGGCTGCATCATGGCAGCGGTGCAGGGCGACGTGCCGGCGGCTGCCGCCCTTGCCGAGGAGGGACGCGTGCTCGCCGAACAGGTTCCCACCCCGATGACCCAGGCACTGATCGCCTACGCCGACGGTATCGTGGCGCTCTATCGCGGTGAGCTTGCTCTGGCGGTCTCCTGCTTGGAACGCGCTGTCAGGATGCTCAACTCGAATCGGCAAGGATCCCTTTACGCTGCTGCTTTGGCCCGACTCGGTGGGGTGCACGCACTGGCCGGTGATACAGACGTTGCGATCCGGTGTTACCGGCAGTTGATCTCCATTACCGAGGAGGGCGGTGAATCGTACTTCCGGTCGCTAGCGTTGTGGGGGCTGGGCGTTGCCGCCTGGCGGCAAGGTGAACGGTCCCGGGCAACCGAATTGTTCGAGGACGCACTGCGAGTCAACCGGCGAATGCGCAGTCCGTTCGTTGCCGCGTTGAGTCTCGAGGTGCTGGCCTGGGTCGCCGGTGCCAACCGTGACGCCGAGTGTGCGGCCGTACTGATGGGAGCCGCAGAAGAAGGACGGCGGTCCTTCGGTAACCCTGCGCCCATCTTGCCAATGGTGGACAATCACGACGAGTGCGTCCGGACAACGCGATCCGCTCTCGGCGCCCGCAGATTCGACGCGGCATTCCGCAAGGGCAGCGCGATGGGGATGGACGACGCCGTAGCTTATGCACTCGGCGAGAAACCCGCCGACACCGTGCCCGCATCGGGTCCCGCCGCGGCGCTCACCAAGCGTGAGAACCAGGTCGCTGACCTCATCGCGCAGGGCCTCACCAACAAGCAGATCGCCGCCAAACTGGTGATCTCCCAACGCACCGCCCAGGGCCACGTCGAGCACATCCTCACCAAACTCGGATTCACCTCCCGCGCGCAAATCGCGGCCTGGATCGCAGAGGATGCCGAACGACAGCTTCCTTGACCGTGCCGGCCGGCCATGGGATTTGGTACTCGGGGAAGCTCGAGGAGTCGAGACATCATCGAGGTCGAGGCCACCAGCCCGAAAAGCACTGACCCACACAGCAATACCGCCAGATCGGCAGCGTAGTCACCGCCGACGGCAACCGAGCCGACCTGTTCCGCACCTGTGAGCGTGACGCCACGGCGTGGCTGGTTGATTCTCGGCCCGACGACCTCGCGACGCTGCGAGATTGCCGGGCCGAAGTCGAGGATCGCGCCCTTGCATCGAGGGCCGGGTTATCGATGATCAGTATGCGGAGTTGACGTTGTCCATGGAGCCGTAGCGTGCGGCGGCGTAGTTGCAGGCGGCGGTGATGTTGGCTACGGGATCGTAGATGTCCCAGGAGGTTCCGGCGACATGGTAGGCCTGGAAGGTGGGGTCGATGACCTGGAGCAGGCCTTTGGACGGGGTGCCGTTGGCTGCGTTGGAGTCGTAGAGGTTGATTGCCCCGGGGTCTCCGCCGGATTCGCGCATGATGTTGCGGTGGATCGCGTCATAGCTGCCCGGAATGCCTTGTGCGGCCATAATATCCAGTGCCTGACGAATCCAACCATCGAGATTGGAACTGACGGCGGAGTCCGCCAAGACCTTTGTGCCGGTAGTGCTCATGGCTGCTGGAGTGGTCCGTGCCGGCGATTCGGGGACGAGTGCCGAGGCCTCGGCGGTTGCTGCGATCGACAATGATGCGGCTGCCAGGGCATAAACGGCGAGACGGCGGGCGGTCCGGGGACGGCGTCCGGTGGCCATTGAGTTCCTCCTCAGGAATTTCGTTGCCGAGCACATGTCGCTTCGTTGCGACCTGCGGGGCGAAAGCGAGCCCTGGCGGCGTTTCGGGTGAATCGGCGCGTCGGCAGTGAAGACAGCATCGGTTGCGGGTCTGCTTCGGCACGACGGCCGATCTCCCGGAGATATACCTATTTCCGGTACCCACCCTTTTCCGGCTCTTGCCTCGATCGGCGGGGCCGCAGAGCGCGGTCACGGCCGGTCGCGAGCATTTTTCGTGATGGTCCGACCACTCGCGCAGGGATATTCTGGCTGGTGTCCGCTGCTGGCGATTTACGAGTTACCGATGGCTGAAAATGTTCCATTCGAAACGCAGCGTGATGCCGGTCCCGACGTCGTCACGGAGTTGAGCGCTGCCGGGTTCGATGATGCCCACGAGATCGGGCGGGGCGGTCTCGGGGCTGTCTACAGGTGTACGCAGGTTGCCGCTGACCGCACCGTGGCGGTGAAGGTCCTGACCGGTGAACTGGAGGAGGACCGGGAGCGGTTCTTTCGCGAGCAGCGGGCGATGGGTCGCCTGACCGGGCATCCGAATATCGTCAGCATGTTCGAGGTCGGGCAAACGGGCAGCGGTCGGCCCTATCTGGTCATGTCGTACTTTCCCCGGGGCTCGCTGGCTGAACGCATCCGGGACGCCGGTCCGCTGTCTCTCGCGGAGGCGCTTCATATCGGAGTGCGGATCGCGGGGGCGCTGGAATCCGCCCATCGAGCGGGAGTTCTGCACCGCGATATCAGGCCGGCGAACATTCTGCTCACCGATTACGACGAGCCGGCGTTGACCGACTTCGGTCTCGCCCACGTCTCCGACGAGTTCGAGGCGGATGCCGACATCATCACCAGCTCGCCGGCCCTCACCGCGCCCGAGGTGCTCGGTGGACAGGCACCCAGCCGTGGTTCGGACGTCTACGGGCTGGGAGCCACATTGCTCGGTGCTCTCACCGGCGGCCACGTCGGGTTCGAACGCCGCCGCGGTGAGCCGGCGGCGACCCAGTTCGTGCGGATCTCCGCCCCCTCGAATCCCGACCGCTGTGAAATTGGTATCCCCTGGGACGTACGCGCAGTGATCGAGGCGGCGATGTCACGCGACCCGCACGACCGGCCTACCGCAGCGCAATTGGGCGAGCAACTGCGCCGAGTACAGCGAGAGCACGGTTTCGCGGTCGACGAGATGGCGGTTCGCGACGAACCGGGCTCCGAATCCGAATCGATGGTGAGTCCGGAACCGTCAGGGCCGCAAGGAGTTCCGCGTATCCGCAGCGACGGATTGCACGAGGGGACGGGAAATCTGCCGCTCGAGCTGACCAGCTTCGTCGATCGGCGGACCCAGTTGTCCGAGATCGGCAATCTGCTGCCCGGGTCGCGCCTGGTGACCCTGACCGGGATCGGCGGGGTCGGAAAGTCAAGGCTCGCACAGCGAGTCGCTCACAAGGTCCGGCAGAAGTTCGCGAACGGGGCGTGGCTGGTCGAGTTGGCGGAGCTGCGCGATGACGCTCTGCTGCCCGATGCGGCGGCCGCTGTCTTCGGAATACGAAGCCAGGGCGTCATATCCGTGCTCGACACGCTGGTGGAGGCGCTGGAACCGTATGACTTGCTGCTGGTGCTGGACAACTGTGAGCACGTGGTCGACGCGGCCGCGAAGCTGTCGGAGGCGCTGCTGCGGGCGTGCCCGAATGTGCGAATCCTGGCCACCAGCCGGGAGGCGCTGGGGATCGGCGGGGAAACCGTGTATCCGGTGCAGCCGCTCGGGATTCCCGAGTCGACCAGTGAGCGGGCGCTGGCGCACTCCCACGCGGTGGCGCTGTTCGTCGAACGCGCCGCCGCGGCGGTGCCGGGATTCGAGATGACCGAAGCGAATCAGCGTGCCATTGCCCAGATCTGCACCAGGCTGGACGGATTGCCGTTGGCGATCGAGCTGGCCGCGGCGCGCCTGCGCACGATGTCGGTCGAGCAGATCCAGACCCGGCTGACGGACCGATACGCCCTGTTGACCCGGGGTGGCCGGGGAACGCCGAAGCGGCAGCAGACGCTGTGGTACTGCGTCAATTGGAGCTATGACCTGTGTATACCCGATGAGAAGCGGCTGTGGGCTTGCCTGTCGGTGTTCACCGGCGGCTTCGAACTCGACGCCGTCGAGCAGGTGTGCGCCGATGACATGACCGACTCCCAGGTGCTCGATACCTTGTCCGCGCTGGTGGACAAATCGATCCTGGTCCGGCAGGAAGCCGATGGGGCGGTGCGCTTCCGGATGCTCGAGACGGTGCAGGAATTCGGCCGGGAGAAGGCCGAGGAGTCCGGTCGGTTCCCGGACCTGCACCGGCGGCATCGGGACTGGTGTGAACGACTGGTACGCGAGGCGGACGCCAATTTCATCGGCCCGCATCAACTGGATTGGGTTGCCCGGCTCGAGCGGGAACTGCCGAATCTTCGAGAGGCATTGGAGTTCAGCCTGTCCGAGTCCGACGAAGGCGGGCTCGGAATGATCACGAACCTGTACCTGTTCTGGGGCTCGCGCGGCCGGCTCCATGAGGGTCGTCGCTGGTACGAGCGCGTGCTCGGCCATTCGCTCGACGGCCGGACCGCGGATCGTGCCAGGGCACTCTTCGCCGCCGGCACGATCGCGGGTTTGAACGGTGACCTGCAGACCGCGAACGACCGTTTCACGGAGCTGCGCGTACTCGCCGAGCAGACGGTGGAACCGCTGGTCGGAGCCTTGGTCAACCACGCCGAGGCAAATCAGGCGCTCGCCCGCGGCAATGTCGGTGAGTCCGACGCGGTTGCCCTGCTGACCGATGTGGTCCGCGGTTACGAGGCGTGTGGTGAGCTTGGCATGCAGTTGGACGCTCAACTCTCTCTCGGCTGGGCCTACGCCCTGGGCGGTGATGCTGCCCGGGCCGTCGCCTGCCACGAGAAGACGCTCGCCATGACAGCAGCCTGCGGCGAAACGATCTATCGCTCATGGGCGTTGTTCGCGGCGGGCTTCGCCGTCTGGCGCCGCGGTGACGTCGAACGCGCCAAGCGACTGCTGGAGGAAGGCGTTCGGCTGTCCGCGCTGACTTCCGATCCGCTCGTCGCCGCGGGTTGTCTGGAGACGCTGGCCTGGATTGCGGCCGATCGGAACGAACCTCGCCGTGCGGCGGTCCTGATGGGCGCGGCGGACAAGTTGGGCGGCCTTGCCGGCACCGATACGCTCATGGTCCGTGATCTGCTCGAGTACCGTGCCGAGTGCATGCGGAACAGCCGCCGAGCGCTCGGCGTACGAGCCTTCGACCGGGCCCGCCAGGAAGGTTCCGCGATGAGTCTCGACACGGCGGTACGGCTCGCGCTCGGCGAACCGTCCCCGGCGCCGGAGAGTTCGCCGCAGCAGTTGACGAAACGTGAACGGCAGGTCGCCGACCTCGTCGCGGAAGGTCTGACGAACAGAGCGATCGCGTCACGTCTGGTGATCTCGCAACGCACCGCACAGGGGCACGTCGAACACATCCTGGCCAAATTGGGATTCACCTCGCGCGCGCAGATAGCGGCGTGGGCTGCGGAAAATTCCGGCGGCAGTCCAGGATGACCGGTCGGCGTCTCGCTGTGGTGTCGGCCGCGCCGAATTGCTCCCCGTGCCGGTGCGGCAACGCATAATTCGGCTGTGACACAAGGCGGTGAGGCTCATCCGGACGACGCGCATATCCTCGAACGGGTAATGGGCGCGGGTCGCCCACAGAGCGTCGGTAGCTTTCGCTTCTTTTTCGGTGACCAGCGGTGGGAGTGGTCCGATGAGGTGGCGGTGATGCACGGCTACCGGCCGGGCACGGTGTCGCCGACCACTGATCTGCTGCTCTCGCACAAGCATCCCGAGGATCGTGCCCAGGTCGCGAGCATGATCGCGCGTTCGGTGAACGATGCGCTGCCGTTCTCGAGCCGCCACCGCATCATCGACACCGGCGGGAACGTGCACGACGTGATCGTGGTGGGTGATCAGATGGTCGACGGCCAGGATCGGGTTGTCGGATCGGCCGGCTTCTACATCGACGTGACCGATGCGCTCGCTGAGCACCGTCAGGAGGCTCTCGACGACAGCCTGCCCGAGCTGTATGCCGCGCGTGCGGTGATCGAGCAGGCCAAGGGCGCGATCATGCTGGTCTACGGTGTCAGCGCCGAGGCGGCGTTCCGGGTGCTCGCCTGGCGATCGCAGGAGACCAACACCAAGCTGCGTGCCCTGGCCGCGCAATTGATGGAGGACCTGCAAGCTCTGACGGACGCGGCGAAGCCGGTTCGCACCCACTTCGACCATCTGCTGTTGACCGCCCACGAGCGAGTACCCGAGCAATGACCCCTGGCGGTTTCCGGGCCACATCCCGCGGTACGCGAACAATCGGTTGCAGCACCGGCGAGCACGGGTTTACCGTCAGAGGGTTCGGTGTGCGTCGATTGGCGGATCGTGGCATCAACAACGCAGCAGCGCAGGCCCTTTCGCTCGTTGCCGAAGCCCCTGGCGCTGACCCGGCAGGAATCGCTGCACATGGTGGCGATGGCCGGGGTGATCGTCGGCCTGCATGTGCTGGGCTGGTTCACGCTGGTCGCGCTCGTCGCCCCGCAGCATCTCAGCGTCGATGACCGCACTCTCGGCATCGGAGTCGGCCTGACCGCTTACACCCTGGGTATGCGGCACGCGTTCGACGCCGACCACATCGCCGCCATCGACAACACCACCCGCAAGCTCATGCACGACGGGCAACGTCCGCTGTCGGTGGGATTCTTCTTCTCTCTCGGACATTCCACGGTCGTCTTCGTGCTGGCGCTGCTGCTCTCGCTGGGCGTGCGGGTCGTCGCCGGGCCGATCGAGAACGACTCCTCGGCCCTGCGCCACTACACCGGACTGATCGGCACGACGGTATCCGGGACGTTCCTCTACCTCATCGCGATCCTGAATCTCGTTGTGCTGGTGGGTATTCTGCGGGTCTTCGGGCGCATGCGCGGCGGCGGCCACGACGAGGCCGAGCTGGAGCGGCAGCTGGCCCAGCGCGGCCTGGTGAATCGGCTGCTCGGGCCGGTGACGAGGTCGGTGATCAAGCCCTGGCAGATGTATCCGATCGGGCTGCTGTTCGGTCTCGGTTTCGACACCGCCACCGAGGTCGCGCTGCTGGTATTGGCCGGCACCAGCGCGGCGGTGGGCCTGCCGTGGTACGCGATTCTGTGTCTGCCGATTCTGTTCGCCGCCGGCATGAGCCTGCTCGACACCATCGACGGCGGCTTCATGAACTTCGCCTACGGGTGGGCCTTCGCCAAACCGGTGCGCAGGGTCTACTACAACATCACCGTCACGGCGCTGTCCGTCGCGGTCGCCCTGATCATCGGCACCATCGAGCTGCTCGGCCTGCTCGCCGGCCAATTGGGCTGGACCGGCGGAATCTGGGATTGGGTCGGCGGACTCGACCTCAACGTGGTCGGTTTCCTCGTGGCCGGCCTGTTCGTCCTCACCTGGGCCATTGCCCTGCTGACCTGGCACTACGGTGGCCTCGAGGAAAAGTGGACCACCGCGCGGCCACCTGGCGCCGGGGAATGACCGGCAGGGGTGAGGTGGTGTGCGGGGAACGGCTCGGGAGTAGCTTGAGAGGGGTCCTTCTCGGTAGGGGTTCTTCTCGACGAGACGAGTCGTTGTGCACGAGATGGCGATTACCCAGAGTGTTATCGATGCCGTCGGCGAACACGCGGCCGGCCGCACCGTCCATAGCGTGACGCTCGAGATCGGCGCACTCTGTGCCGTCGTCCCCGACGCTCTGCGATTCTGCTTCGATCTGGCCGCCGAGGGAACCGTGGCGGCCGGCGCACGTCTGGACATCCATCTCATTCCCGGCATGGCCCGGTGCCGGGCCTGCGGCCGGGACTTCGTCCTGCCCGACCCTGTGCTGCTGTGCCGTTGCGGCAGTGCGGATGTCGAGGTGACCGCCGGGCGGGAGCTGCGAATTCGATCCATGGAGGTGAGCGACCCATGTGTGCTACCTGCGGATGCGGTGGCGAGACGGGCGGACTGATCACGGTCCCCCACCCGCACGACCCGGGCGAAGACCATGACCATCACGGCCACGTCCATGACGACCACGCCCATCACGACCATGGACACCCGGGGCGTGACCATGCCGGCCACAAACACGGCGGTGACCACGTGCACCTGCCGATCACCGAGACCGTGACGCTGGAACAGCAGGTCCTGGCCAAGAACGACCGGCTGGCACAGGAGAACCGCGCCTGGCTCGCCGAACGCGACATTCTCGCGCTCAATATGACGAGCTCTCCGGGCGCGGGAAAGACCACGCTGCTGGTGCGCACCATTCGTGAACTCGGTGGAGCACCCATTGCGGTCATCGAGGGGGATCAGGAGACCCTACTCGACGCCGAGCGGATCATGGCCACGGGATGCAAGGTGGCACAGATCAATACCGGTGCCGGCTGTCATCTGGACGCGGCCATGACCCGGCGCGCCCTCGATATGCTCGCGCCGGAGTCCGGCAGCCTGCTGTTCATCGAGAACGTCGGAAACCTGGTGTGCCCGGCGCTGTTCGACCTGGGCGAGAGCGGCAAGGTCGTGGTGATCTCGGTGACCGAGGGCACCGACAAGCCGCTGAAGTATCCGCATATGTTCTCGGTGGCGACCCTGGTGCTGATCAACAAGATCGACCTGTTGCCCTACGTCGACTTCGACCCGGACCGCTTCGGCGAGCTTGCGCGATCGGTGAATCCCGGAGTCCGAATCCTGGAGATCTCGGCGACCACCGGGGCTGGTCTGGCGCAGTGGTACCAGTGGCTGTCCGCACAGCGCGTGCCGGCTTAGCGACCCTTGAGGCGGTCTCGGGCCGCGCCTAAACTTACGTGATCAGGCTCACATACCGGCCGGTCGTTTTCGAGAAAACGGCGACGCCCGACCCCTGGCATTTCGCTTCGAAGGGTGGCACTTTTCATGCCGACTAAAGAAGCAGTCAATGCGGAGCAGACGCTGATCCACGTTCTCTGGATCAACGCGGGACTCAGTTGTGATGGCGACTCGGTGGCCCTGACTGCCGCCACCCAGCCCAGTGTCGAGGAGATAGCTCTCGGATCCCTGCCTGGCCTGCCCAAGATCGCCGTACATTGGCCACTCATCGATTACGAATGTGGCCCGACCGGGGGAGCCGACGACTTCCTCGAGTGGTTCTTCAAGGCCGATCGTGGCGAGCTCGAACCCTTCGTCCTGGTCGTCGAGGGGTCGATCCCGAATGAGCGTTTGCACGTCGAGGGCTACTGGTGCGGGTTCGGCAACAATCCCGAGACCAACCAGCCCATGACCACCAGCGAATGGGTCGATCGGCTGGCCCCGAAGGCGACCGCGGTGGTCGCGGCCGGCACCTGCGCGACCTACGGCGGCATCCACGCCATGGCCGGCAATCCGACCGGCGCCATGGGTGTCCCCGACTACCTGGGCTGGGAGTGGAAGAGCAAGGCCGGCATCCCCATCGTGTGCGTGCCGGGTTGCCCGATCCAGCCCGACAATCTCTCCGAGACCCTGACCTACCTGCTCTACATGGCCACCGGCCAGGCCCCGATGATCCCGCTCGACGAGGCATTGCGCCCCAAATGGCTTTTCGGTGCGACGGTGCACGAGGGGTGCGATCGCGCGGGCTATTACGAGCAAGGGGATTTCGCCACCGAATACGGCTCGCCGAAATGCATCGTGAAATTGGGGTGCTGGGGCCCGGTCGTGAAATGCAATGTGCCCAAACGCGGTTGGATAAACGGCGTCGGCGGTTGCCCGAATGTCGGTGGTATCTGTATCGGTTGCACCATGCCCGGATTCCCGGACAAGTTCATGCCCTTCATGGACCCGCCGCCGGGCGGCAAATTCTCCTCCACCGCGTCGGGTTTGTACGGCTCGGTGATTCGCAGTCTGCGGCACATCACCGGCCGCACCGTGGACAAGGAGCCGAGCTGGCGGCACAAGGGAGACAAACTGGATTCCGGCGCGGTCCGGACCTGGTAGGGAAGGCAATCCGATGACCGAGATCATTCCCGAGCCCTCGCACCGCACGATCCAACCGGATGCCCTCGTCGAGATGGCCTGGGATCCGATCACCCGCATCGTCGGAAGTCTGGGCATCTACACCAAGATCGATTTCGAGAATCGGGAGGTGGTCGAGTGCCACAGCACCTCCTCGATCTTTCGCGGTTACTCGATCTTCATGCGCGGCAAGGATCCGCGTGACGCGCACTTCATCACCAGCCGCATCTGCGGCATCTGCGGCGACAACCACGCCACCTGTTCGTGCTACTGCCAGAACATGGCCTACGGGGTGAAGCCGCCGAATCTGGGCGAGTGGATCGTCAATCTGGGTGAGGCCGCCGAGTACATGTTCGACCACAACATCTTCCAGGAGAACCTGGTCGGCGTGGACTTCTGCGAGAAGATGGTCTCCGAGACCAACCCGGGCGTGCTGGCCCTGGCCGAGAAGACCGAGGCGCCGCACGCGCAGGCGCACGGCTACCGCACCGTCGCCGACATCATGCGGGCGCTCAACCCCTTCACCGGCGAGTTCTATCGCGAGGCGCTGCAGGTCAGCCGCTACACCCGAGAGATGTTCTGCCTCATGGAGGGTCGGCACGTGCACCCGTCGACGCTGTACCCCGGCGGGGTCGGCACGGTCGCCACCATCCAGTTGATGACCGACTACATGACCCGGCTCATGCGCTACGTCGAGTTCATGAAGAAGGTCGTCCCCATGCACGACGACCTGTTCGACTTCTTCTACGCGGCGCTGCCGGGATACAACCGGGTCGGCCTGCGGCGCACGCTGCTGGGCTGCTGGGGCTCGTTCCAGGATCCGGAGGTGTGCAACTTCGCCTACAAGGACATGGAGAACTGGGGCAACGCGATGTTCGTGACCCCCGGCGTCGTGGTGGACGGGAAACTGATCACCCACTCACTGCTGGACATCAATCTCGGTCTCCGAATCCTCTTGGGCAGTTCGTATTACGAGGACTGGACCGACCAGGAGATGTTCGTCAAGAACGATCCGCTGGGCAATCCGGTGGACCGCCGCCACCCCTGGAATCAGCACACCAATCCCAGCCCGCAGAAGCGCGACCTGGAGGACAAGTACAGCTGGGTGATGTCGCCACGCTGGTTCGACGGCAAGGATCATCTCGCGCTCGACACCGGCGGCGGACCGCTGGCGCGACTGTGGTCCACCGCCCTGGCGGGGCTGGTCGACATCGGCTATGTGAAGTCCACCGGCCACAGCGTGCAGATCAATCTGCCCAAGACGGCGCTGAAGGGTCCGGTCGAATTGGAGTGGACGATACCGGCTTTCGGCAGCAATACCATCGAGCGCAACCGCGCCCGCACCTACTTCCAGGCCTACGCCGCGGCGTGCGCGCTGCACTTCGCGGAGAAGGCGCTCGAAGAGATCCGGGCCGGGCGGACCAAGACCTGGGAGCATTTCGAGGTGCCGGACGAGAGCATCGGCTGCGGTTTCACCGAGGCCGTGCGCGGTGTGCTGTCGCACCACATGGTGATCCGGGACGGCAAGATCGCCAACTACCATCCGTATCCGCCCACACCCTGGAACGCCAGCCCGCGCGACAGTTTCGGAACTCCGGGACCGTACGAGGACGCGGTGCAGGGACAGCCGATCTTCGAGGAGAACGATCGGGAGCACTTCAAGGGCATCGACATCATGCGCACCGTCCGCAGTTTCGATCCCTGCCTGCCCTGCGGTGTGCACATGTACCTGGGTGGCGGCAAGTCCTTGGACCTGCTCCACTCACCCACCCAGGCGCTGACCGCTGAGTAGCGGTCGAGCCGGTACCGGGAGGCGAGCGCGGTGAACGACCGATCCGAGGACCACCGCGCTCAGGCCGCGGACACCGATCGCTGGCGCGAGGCCGGCGAGCGGATCGACACCCTGCTGGGTGCCATTTCCGCCGCCGGGCCCGTGGCGCGGGAGCGCGCCGAGGAACTGGTCGGTGAGATCGTCGGCCTGTACGGTGCGGGACTCGAGCGGACCATCCGGCTGCTCGATCCCGAGACCGTCGAACGGCTGGTGGCCGACGACCTGATCGCCAGCCTGCTGCTGGTACACGGACTGCACCCGCACGACACGCTGACCCGCGTGCGTGCGGCGTTGGACGACGTGCGCCCGTACCTGGGCTCGCACGGTGGCGACGTGGCGGTGGTGGCGGTGACCGACGGCGTGCTGCGGCTGGCCTTCACCGGCAGCTGCCGCAGTTGCCCGTCCTCCGGGGTGACCCTGGAGCTGGCGGTGGAGGACGCGGTGCGTGCCGCCGCGCCGGAGATCGAGACCATCGAAGTGGTTGCGTCCGAACCGGATTCGAATGCCGGGGTGATCCCGGCGGAGTCGCTGCTGGCCCGCGTTCACGCCGACGGTGAGCACGGCGGAACCTGGATCGGGGTGCCCGAGCTGGCACAGCTCGGCGCGGGTGAGGTGGGTGGCTTCGCGCTGGCCGGCGCGGCCGTGGTGGCCTGCCGGGTCGGCGACGAGCTGTTCGTCTACCGCGATCACTGTCCGTCGTGCGGGAATTCGATGGCGGGAGCGGCGCTGCATCGCCGGGCCGGGTTCGGGGCCGGTGCGGCCGTGCTGCGCTGCCCGGTCTGCCGGGCCCATTTCGACGTCGTACACGCGGGCGCGCGCCTGGACGGCGACGGTCATCTGGAACCGCTGCCGGTCCTGATCCGTTCGGGCACACCGCAGGTGGCGGTACCGATGGAGGCGGCCGGATGAATCCCGCCTTCGGCGTGCTGCGCAGGCTTGCGACGTCCCGGCCCGCCCCGGCGCCGGCCGGGGAGCGGTGTGAGATGTGCGGTGAAGCCATCGCCGACACGCACAGCCATGTCGTGAATATCGAAGGCAGACAACTCATGTGCGTCTGCCGGGCCTGCTATCTGCTGTTCACCGACCGCACCGCGAACCTGCGGTATCGCGCGGTCCCGGATCGCTGCCTCGCCTTCCCCGGGGTCAGCATCGGCCCGGGGGAGTGGGATACCCTCCAAATTCCGGTCGGCCTGGCCTTCTTCTTCCGCAACTCCACGCTCGGCCGGACGGTGGCGTTCTATCCCGGTCCGGCCGGTGCCACCGAATCCGAACTGCCGATGGACCAGTGGAGCGCGATCCTGGACCGGCATCCCGAGCTCGCACAGGCCGACGACGATGTCGAGGCGGTACTGATCCACCTGCCCGAGCGCGGCGGCACCCCGACCTGCCTGCTGCTGCCGATCGACGCCTGCTACGAATTCGTCGGGCGCATGCGGTTGCTGTGGCGCGGATTCGACGGCGGGCAGGAAGCCCGCCGCTACATCGAGGAATTCCTCGCCGCCATGACCGCGCGGGCCCGCGTGGTGGGAGGCACGCCGTGAGCCCGGCCTACTCGATCACCTTCGCGGTCCTGGGCATCCGGCCCGAACCGTATGCCGTGACGCCGACCCTGTCGGCGCGGATCGGCATCGCGGCGCTGTCCGAGGAGCCCGTGCACGCCATCGCCCTGCGCGCACAGGTGCGTATCGACCCGAACCGCCGCTCCTACACCGACGAGGAGGCCGCGGGCCTGACCGATCTGTTCGGTCCCCGGGAGCGCTGGTCGGACACCCAACGCTCCTTCCTGTGGATGCATTGCGCGACAATGGTTCCCGGCTTCGCCAGCGGTGGCACCGAGGTGGATCTGCCGATGCTGTGCACCTACGACCTCGAGGTCGCGGGCTCGAAGTACCTGCACGCGCTGCGCGACGGCACGGTACCGCTGTCGTTCCTGTTCAGTGGCACCGTGTTCATCAGGGGCGAAACCGGTTTCGCGGTGCAGCAGGTGCCGTGGGACCGCGACGACCGGTTCAACATGCCGGTGTCGGTGTGGCGGGATCTGATGGCCGCGCACTTCCCGGACACGGGCTGGGTGCGGTTGTCGCGCGAGACACTGGATGAGCTGTCCGCCTTCAAATCCGGTCGCGGCCTGCTCGGCTACGACCAGGCGGTGCGCGAGTTGCTCGCCGCGGGGGGTGCGTGATGAGCGCCGATGTCGCGGCCCGGGCGGCGGCGCGCGCGGTGGCCGACGCGGTGCTCTACGAGGGGTATCTGCTGTACCCGTACCGGGCGAGCGCCCGGAAGAACGTGTGCCGCTGGCAGTTCGGCGTGCTCGGACCCGAGCGGGCGGCCGCCGACGGGCTGGGCGAGGATTCCGAGCTCGCGACGCAGTTCCCGGTCACGGCCGGCGAGCCGGCGCGGATCAGCGTCGCGGTGCGGTTCCTGCACCGGCAGCGGCGCACGGTCCGGAGCCCGGACGGCACCGCCGTCGCGGAACTCCATGCGGCCGGTCGGTCGTGGCTGAGCTGGGACGAGGCCGTCGAGTGCGAGCACGACATCGGCCCGATACCGTTGGCGCACGGCGTTTTTCCGTTCACGGTCCCCGGCGCCGAGGAGAGTGCGGCGATCACTGACGACACCGGCGGCGTGGTCGGCACATTGCTGCGCACCCGGGAACCGCTGCGCGGCGAGCTCGAACTGTCGGTGGACGACGCTGGCGGATACCGCCGAGTGAGCATCGTCCTGCGCAACACCGGCGCGCCCGCCACCGACCCCGATGACGCGCTGGCCCGCTCGCTGCTGGGCGCGCACCTGATCGTCGAGCTCGACGGCGGGCGGTTCCATTCGCTCACCGATCCGCCCCCCGACGCCGAGGATGTCGTCGAAAGCTATTGCCACCACCGCTGTTTCCCGGTGCTGGCGGGCCCGCCCGGCCAGGACGAGCTGCTGCTGGTCTCCCCGATCATCCTCTACGACCATCCCGAGATCGCCCCGCAGAGCCAGGGCCCGCTGTTCGACTCCACCGAGATCGACGAGATCCTGGCGCTGCGCGTGCTGACCATGACCGACGAGGAGAAGCGTGAGGCGCGCGCCACCGATCCGCTCGCCGCCGAGATCATCGATCGCTGCGAGCGCCTCGACGCCGAGCGACAGGAATCCCTGCACGGAGTGCTGCGGGAGGACCCGTCCCCACGGGTGCTGCCCACGCTGGCCGACGGTGTCGACTGGTGGGATCCGTTGGCCGACAGTGCCGTTGCGCCCGACACCGACGCGGTGGCGGTGGCCGGGGTGCTGGTGCGCAAGGGCAGCCGGGTGCGGCTGCATCCCGGGCGCCGCGCCGACGCGCAGGACCTGTTCTACGCCGGCCGCACCGCCAGGGTGGTCACGGTGCACGAGGACGTGGACGGCGGGGTGCACGTCGGCGTGGTCGCCGAGGACGACCCCGCGGCCGAATTGCACGAATGGTACGGGCGCTACCTGTATTTCGCCCCCGATGAGATCGAGCCGCTGGACGGCTCGCCCGAGTGAAAGGAAGGGCCGGAGATGGCAACGGTAGGAGTGGTCGCGATAGTGATCGTCGCCCTGGCCGCGTTGTTCGCGCTCGTTGTGGGCCTTGTGTCCATCCCCGATATCCGCAGGTACTTCCGGATACGGCACATGTGAGCGGGTGATCGCACGACACGGGTACTGGTCGCCGGGATCGGCAATATGTTCCTCGGCGACGACGGATTCGGATCCGAGGTGGTCCGGCGGCTGCCGCCGGACCACGACGCCGGCGTGCGCGTCACCGACTACGGCATCCGGGGCCTGCACCTGGCCTACGACCTGCTCGACGGATGGGACGCGCTGGTGCTGGTGGACGCGATCCCCGATCGCGGCGAACCGGGACGCGTGGAGGTCTTCCGTGCCGAATCCGGCGGCGGTGCTGCCGGATTCGATGGGCACGCCATGCACCCGGAGGCCGTCTTCGAGACCGTTCGCGCACTCGGCGGCGCGGTGCCGCCGACGGTCGTGGTGGGCTGCCAGGTGTGCTCGGTCGACGAGCGTATGGGACTGACCGACGTGGTCGCCGCCGCCGTGCCCGCTGCGGTCGCGGCGGTCCGCGACGTGCTGGCCGAACTACTCGCCCGGCAGGAGGTATGAGCCGTGTGCCTCGGAATTCCTGGCCTGGTCGTGGAGATTCTCGACGGCTATCATGACCAGATCGCGCTCGTCGACGTTTCCGGTGAGCAGCGGAAGGTGAATGTCGGCCTGCTGGACCAGGATCCGGTCCGGCCCGGTGACTGGGTGATCATTCACATGGGTCTGGCGGTGGAGAAGACCGATGCGGCCGGTGCGGCCGCGGCCCTGGACGGGCTGCGGCTGCTGCGCCAGGGAGATGCGCCATGAGCGCCGGGCGCGGCCGCCGCCGCGTGGTGGTGCGCGGCGTGGTTCAGGGCGTCGGCTTCCGGCCGTTCGTGTACACCACCGCCGCCGAACTCTCGCTGGCCGGATCGGTGTCCAACGACAGCTGCGGCGTGATCATCGAAATCGAGGGCGCGACAGCAGATCTGGCGGAGTTCGTGCGGCGGATGCGGTTGGATGCGCCGCCGCTGGCGGTCGTCGAATCCGTCGAGTGCCTCGAGATTCCGGTGCGCGGCGGCACCGGCTTCCATATCGCCGCGACCAGCCGGGACGGGACCGGGCGCACACTGGCCTCACCCGATGTGGCGATCTGCGCCGAGTGTGTCGCCGATCTGTGCGATCCGGGCAACCGGCGCTACCGGCACCCCTTCGTGAACTGCACCAACTGCGGTCCCCGGTTCACCATCATCGCGAGCCTGCCCTACGACCGCGATCGCACCAGCATGGCCGGCTTCCCGATGTGCGCGCGGTGCGCCGGCGAGTACGCCGATCCCGCCGACCGGCGCTTCCACGCACAGCCCATCGCCTGCCCCGACTGTGGTCCCCGGTTGTCCTACACCGGCCCGGGCGCCGGTGAACCGGTCGCCGCCGCGCGAGAGCTGTTGCGCGACGGCGGAATTCTCGCCGTCAAGGGCATCGGCGGGTATCACCTGGCCTGCGACGCCGGGAACGAGACGGCAGTGGCCGAGCTGCGCCGGCGGAAACGCCGCGGGGACAAGCCGTTCGCCGTCATGACGGCGGATCTGGATACGGCGCGGCATATCACCGAGATCGACGAGACGGCCGCCCGACTGCTGACCGGGCCCGCCCGGCCCATCGTGCTGCTGCCACGCGCGAGCCGCGCCGCTGGTACCGAAACCGGCGGGCGCGCTCCGGAATTCGCCATCGCGCCGTCGGTCGCCCCGCGCAACCCCGACCTCGGTGTGATGCTCGCCTACACGCCGCTGCATCTGCTGCTCTTCGGCCTGCCCGGCGACCCGCCCGGCCCCCGGGTGCTCGTGATGACCTCGGCGAACCTCGGCGGTGAACCCATCTGCTACGACGACACCGACGCCCGGACCCGGCTGGCGGGTCTGGCGGACGCCTGGCTCGCGCACGACCGTCCCATCCTGGTGCCCTGCGACGATTCGGTACTGCGGGTGGTCGACGGCATGGAACTGCCGTTGCGTCGTTCCCGCGGCTTCGCCCCGCTGCCCCTGGCCCTGCCGCTGCCGGTCCAGCCCACGCTCGCGGTGGGTGCGGATCTCAAGAACACCTGTGCCGTCGGCGACGGGCGCTATGCCTGGCTCAGCCAGCACATCGGCGATATGGACGATCTGGCGACGCTGCGCGCCTTCACCGACGCCGAACACCATCTCGAGGAACTGACCGGCGTGCGACCGGTCGTCCTGGCCGCCGACGCTCATCCGCGCTACCGCTCGACCGCATGGGCCCGGGAACAGGCGGGCGAGCGGCCGGTGCGCACCGTGCAGCACCATCACGCGCACATCGCGGCGGTCATGGGTGAACACGGACTCGATCCGGCGGCCGCCGTCCTCGGAATCGCCTTCGACGGCACCGGGTTCGGGCCCGACGGCGCGATCTGGGGCGGCGAGGTGCTGGCGGCCGGATACAAGGGCTACCGGCGGCTGGCGCACCTGCGCTACGTACCGCTGGCCGGTGGCGACGTGAGCGTGCGCCGCCCCTACCGCATGGCGCTGGCGCACCTGCGGGCCGCCGGAATCGCATGGGCCGAGGATCTTCCCGCGGTGGCTGCGTGCCCGCCCGCCGAGCGGGCTGTGCTCGCCCACCAGTTGGACACCGGATTGGGCTGCGCGCCGACGTCGAGTATGGGCCGGCTGTTCGACGCCGTCGCGGCACTGGCCGGGGTCCGGTTCGAGGTCGATTACGAAGCGCAGGCCGCGATCGAACTGGAATGGCATGCGCGCGGGGTGGACCCGGAGTCCGGGAATTACCGGTTCGCGAGGCCGGATCGGGCCGGAGACGGGGACGGTCCGTCGGTGTTCGACGCCGCCCCGGTGATCGGCGCCGTGATCGGCGATGTGCGGGCGGGCGTCCCGGTGGGGATCATCGCGGCGCGTTTCCACGACGCGGTCGCGCGGCTGGTCCTCGGCCTCGCGGCCGACTACGCCACCCCGGCCACCCCGGTCGTCCTGACCGGCGGCGTGTTCCAGAACGCGCTGCTGCTGTCGGCCGCGCGTGAACTGCTGGTGGACAACGGTTTTCGAGTCTTGACCGCTCATCGGTTGCCGCCCAACGACGGCGGCCTGGCATTCGGGCAACTACTCGCCGCCGAGGCGGGTTGAGCGAAGGGAGCAGCAAATGTGCCTGGCAGTCCCGGGAAGGGTTCTCAGCCTGCAAGAACGCAATGGCACCCTGATGTCGATCGTGGACTTCGGCGGCGTGCAGAAGGACGTATGCCTGCAATACATCCCCGACGCCGCGGTCGGCGACTACGTCGTGGTCCACGTCGGTTTCGCCATTCAGCGCCTCGACGAGGAATCCGCCCTGCGGACACTCGCCGAGTTCGAGCATCTGGGTGTTCTGAAGGAGGAGTTCGGGAACGGATTCGAGATCGCGGCCGCGCAGGCGGGCCTGGCGAATCCCGAAGCAGCGCAGGAGTCGACAGGACAGGAGTCGGATGAACCGGAGGTGGGGTCGTGAAGTACCTCGATGAATTCAGCAACCCGCAGCTCGCCGGGGTTCTCCTCGAGCGCATCCGGGAAGGCGCAACGCGCCGCTGGGCGATCATGGAAGTGTGTGGCGGGCAGACGCATTCGATCATCCGCCACGGCATCGACCAACTGCTGCCCGAGACGATCGAAATGATCCACGGGCCCGGCTGCCCGGTGTGCGTGACCCCGCTCGGCATGATCGACAAGGCTCTCGACATCGCCGCGCAGCCCGGCGTGATCTTCTGCTCGTTCGGCGACATGCTGCGGGTACCGGGCAGCTCCAAGGACCTGTTCCGGGTCAAGAGCGAAGGCGGGGATGTCCGGGTGGTGTACTCGCCGCTCGACGCGCTCGAGCTGGCGCAGGCCAACCCCGATCGGCAGGTGGTGTTCTTCGGCATCGGCTTCGAGACCACCGCGCCCGCCAACGCGATGACCGTCTATCAGGCGAAACGGCTTGGCATACGGAACTTCTCGCTGCTCGTCTCGCACGTGCTGGTGCCGCCCGCCATCGCCGCGATCATGGAGTCACCGTCGTGCCGGGTGCAGGCGTTCCTGGCCGCCGGGCATGTCTGCACGGTGATGGGTACCCGCGAATACCCGCCGCTCGCCGAGAACTACCGGGTGCCGATCGTGGTCACCGGGTTCGAGCCGCTCGACATCCTCGAAGGCATCCGGCGCACCGTCATCCAGCTCGAATCCGGACGCCACGAGGTGGAGAACGCCTACCCGCGAGCCGTCGCCGAGGCGGGCAACCCGGTCGCGAAGGCGATGCTCGAAGACGTCTTCGAGGTCACCGACCGAGCCTGGCGCGGGATCGGCGTGATACCGCGCAGTGGATGGCGGCTCTCGGACCGGTATCGCGAGTTCGACGCCGAACAGCGGTTCGCCGTCGGCGACCTGCACACCGCCGAGTCCTCGATCTGCCGTTCCGGTGAAGTGCTGCAAGGGCTGATCAAGCCGCACGAGTGCGCGGCGTTCGGCAAGCAGTGCACGCCACGCAACCCCCTCGGAGCCACGATGGTCTCCTCCGAGGGCGCGTGCGCCGCCTACTACCTGTACCGGCGCCTGGACCTGCCCGCGGAGGTGGCACATGCGTGAGGAGATCTCGGCGCCCGTCGACCTGGCGAACTGGGTGTGTCCCATGCCATTACGGGATTCACCCACCATCGTCATGGGGCATGGTGGTGGCGGCGCGATGTCGGGGGAACTGGTCGAGCATCTGTTCCTGCCCGCCTTCGGCGCGGCCGCCGAGGCCGGGATGGGGGACTCGGCGGTGCTCACCGTCGGGGAGTCCAGGCTCGCCTTCAGCACCGACTCGTTCGTGGTCAAACCGATGGTGTTCCCGGGCGGATCGATCGGCGAGCTCGCTGTCAACGGCACGGTCAACGACCTGGCCATGGCCGGTGCGCGACCGCTGGCGCTGTCGACGGCGTTCATCCTCGAAGAGGGCACCCCGCTGGCCGAGATCGCGCAGATCGCCGGGGCGATGGGTACCGCCGCGCTCGGCGCGGGCGTCACCCTGGTCACCGGCGACACCAAGGTGGTCGACGCCGGGCACGGCGACCGGGTGTACATCAACACCACGGGTATCGGCGTGATCGACGAGGGCGTGGACATCCGTCCTCAGCGCGCGAGTGTCGGGGACGTGGTGATAGTCAGCGGCGATATCGGCCTGCACGGCGTCGCGGTGCTGAGCTGTCGCGAGGGACTGGAGTTCGGTACCACGGTGTGCAGCGATACCGCACCACTGCACGGCCTGGTGGCTGCCATGCTCGCCACCGGCGCCGACGTGCACGTGCTGCGCGACCCCACGCGCGGCGGTCTGGCCGCATCGCTCAACGAGATCGCCCATACCGCGAAAGTCGGTGTGGCACTGGAGGAGAACAACATTCCCATCCCGGCCGAGATCCGCGACGCCTGCGGACTGCTCGGTCTCGACCCGATGTACGTGGCCAATGAGGGCAAGCTGGTCGCCTTCGTCGCGGCCGAGGACGCGGATCGGGTGCTGGCCGCCATGCACGCCCATCCGCTCGGGACACGGGCCGCCGCGATCGGCGTCTGTGTGTCCGAGCATCCGGGCATGGTGGTGGCCAGGACCGCCCTCGGCGGTACCCGGGTGGTGGATCTGCCGGCTGGTGAACAGTTACCCAGAATCTGCTGAGGCGGAAGGGAATTCGCCCATGGACCCGGTCCACGTCGACGGGACCGAGATGTTCGCGCGCTACGCCTACGCGCCGAACGCGCTCGGCTACTGCGGGCCGCCCGACTCCGCCGGGCTGCGTGGCGGGTCGAGCGCGGCGGTGCGGGCGACCGCACCGCTGTTCTCCGGAGCGTGGCCGTATCTGTGCGTGATGTCCGCGCTCACCGGGATCGAGGATCCCCTCGACGCCCGGCTCGTCGAATCCTATTGGCTCGGTGGCGGAGTCGGCGCCGCGCTGGATCCGGCCGAGTTCGGCGCGGCCCTGCTCGCGCGCATCGGGCCGGTCGCCGGACAGTATTGGGCGCACCTGAGTGCCCGCCTGGCCGTGGAGGCCGCGCCCAACCACAGCTTCCACGTGCTCGGCGTCTACCCCTGGTCCCGGCTGCTCGATGCGGCGGGTGAAGGCCCGGCCCTGCGGATTCTCGACGACTGCCGGATCACCTGGGCGCGAGTGATCGATCGGAGCGACTCGCAGGTTCTGGTCCGCTCCCGCCGGTTGAGCTGGAATGGCCACAGTCTGGGCCTGTCCCGGCCCGAGGACCGGAGCCTGGACGTCTGGCACGACGGGTACGCCGCCGTGCCGGACGTCGAGGTCGGCGACATCCTCGCGGTGCACTGGAATCACCTGTGCGGGCGGCTGTCACCCGCGCAGGCTGCCGCGCTCGCTACCACGACCGTGCGCCAGATCAGGGTGACCAACGAGCGGCTGGCGTTCGACCGAAATTCGATGAGTGCCAGCGCATCCGGGACCTGATCAGGACCGGCCGAGGCGCTCCGCCAGGATCGTGGCCCGGGCCAGTTGGACCTTGCGGGCCTGGCCGGAGGCGAAGGCCATCAGTCCGAGCGGGGTGCGCAGCCGGAGTTCGTCCTCGATGCGCGTGCCTTCCGGGCCGTCGGCGAACTCGAAGCGGTAGGCCATGCGAACGCCGCCGGGGCTCTTGACCTCACCCCATACCGCCTTACCGGGTGTCCCCTCGAGTGATACCCGGATGCGGTTGTCGTATTTCAGCCCGAGGAGCCGGAACCGTTCGACGGCAACGTACGAGCCCTCCTGGACATCCTCGACCGCCACGACGAGCGGCGACAAGCCGATGTAGTTCTCGGGCCGGGTCAGATGCTCGTAGGCCGCTTCCATCGGAGCAGGGACGGTGAACGTGTTACGGAGAATCTTTTCCGGCATTCCCGAACTCTAGCGGTCACGCTGGTATCGGCTCTGCACGACGGGTGACCCATCATCTGGTGTTCCGGAAACCGGCGTAGCACTCCGACCCGATCAGGCCGGCGTGTGGATTTCGGTGACGATGGTGTACAGCTCGATGATGGTGCCGTCCTGGGTGCGGGCGATGTCCATGCCGACGACCTGAAGACCTGCTACCTCGGTGCATCAGCGCCGGGGGTGTGCTGGAACTTCAGGCCATCGGGGACGAGTCCGAGGACTGTTCGGGGTTCTACCTGGAATTTCTCGAGTTCAACGAGGGTGTCGGCGAGTGCGAGTTATCGCTGGAAAGGTCAGACATGCGTTACAAGCCAACGTGTTTGGGCTACCTTCGGACTGACGTGTCCGGGGTGGCGCAGCTGTGGGACCAGAGCCAAATCCGCAAGCTCGCAACACGTCTGGGCTACGACTTCGCCGACACGGTGATCTATGACCCGAAGTTCGGGAGGCCCCCGTTCGCTCGCCTGAAGGCGCAAGCGATCCGTTTGGATGCCGAAGCGGTCATTGTGCTAGCCCTGAGCACACCGAGAATGTCCGACATCAGGAACGCTCGTCCGCGATGGACCCGCATCGGAATGAGCTTCGCGATTGGGGCCGCAGCCCTGGTTATGCTGCCCTGACGGTAGGGCTGCCGGGGAGGGCGGTGTTGGTCTCGAACGCAGGCTACGATTGACCAAGCAATTGCTTGGTAGAGGGAGAAGTAGTGAGCGATGACTTCCGGGGACGTGATGGTGCCGCACTGGTCGTCGGTGGCACTGGAGGGATAGGTGCCGCGGTGGTCCGCCTGCTGGCGCAGCGGGGCAGCGATATCGGACTCACCTATCGCGCGAATCGAGACGCGGCCGAACTGCTGACGAAGGACGTCGAGCGGGTCGGACGCTCATGCCGCGCCTGGGCGCTGGATCTCACCGATCCGAGTGCGGTCGCGGATGTCGTCGGGCAGTTCGAACAGCGATTCGGCGGTCTGCACACCGTGGTCTACGCCGCCGGGCCCCACGTCCCGATGGTTCATCTGAGCAGCGTGTCGCCGGAGCAGTACCGGGAGCAGTTGACTGCCGACGCCGCGGCGTTCTTCAACCTGATGCACGCCACCCTGCCGCTACTGCGCCGGTCGCAAGGCACAGTTGTCGCGGTGACCACCGCGGCAACCCGACGCTATCCGGTCCGGGATGGCCTTTCCGCCGGGACCAAGGGTGCCGTGGAAGCCGTCGCCCGAGGCCTGGCGGCCGAAGAGGGTCGCTATGGCATTCGCGTCAACTGCGTCGGTCCGGGTATGCTGACCGACGGCATGGCCGAACGCCTGATCAATTCCGGAGATCTCGATCGAACCGCGCTCGAGGTCGCCCGCCGCAATATCCCGCTGCGCCGCTTCGGGAACGCGGACGACATCGCGGAAGCCGTCGCATTCCTCGCATCGGACCGAGCGGACTTCATCTCCGGCCAAACACTGGACGTCGACGGCGGATACACGGTTTGACGGGCCTCACCGACCGACCGCTGGTTCGCTGACTGTGACGACTATCGGCCCGATTGCAGTCGACCCGGCTGTGCGTTCATTCACCCGTTGGGATGCGACCATCCGTTGGGATGCCGAGGCGGGCGAGTTCGGTCCGGACGGTGGCGATGACGTCGGGGAGTGCGGCGGCGACCGGGGTGGAGAGGCCGACGCCGAGGTCGAGGCGGAGAGCTTCGACGGCGATGACGACAAGTTCGGCGGGGACGCGGCCGAGGGCGCGGCCCAGGGGGAGGGCGTCGGGAATGCCCATGGCGTGGGAGCTGGCGGCGTGGGTGAGGCCGCGCAGGGCATCGACGGTGGTGCGCCAGACCCGGCCCGGGGTGGAAGGTTCACAGAGGACGGCATCGACCACGATCGCCAGCTCCGCGTCGGCCCAGAGATCCAGCAGACCCGTCGGCTCGCCGTCGCTCAGTGCCACGAGAACGCCGGGCAGGCCCAGCCTTTCGAGTTCCGTGGCCACGGCGGGGCCGATGCCGTCGTCGTGCCGGTACTCGTTGCCGACGCCGATGACGACGGCTCGTGGACCGCTCATCGGCGCACCACGTCGAGCTCGAGGAAGTGGGCCGAGCATGAGATGCACGGATCGTAGTTGCGGATGGTGCGTTCGCACAGGGTGGTCAGCGCCGCATCGTCCAGGTCGAGATGCTCGGACACCACCTGGCGAAGATCGTCCTCGATGGCAGCCTGGTTCTGGGAGGTCGGCGGAATGATGGTGGCCGCCCGGATGGAACCCGCGTCGTCGATTTCGTAACGGTGATAGAGCAATCCGCGTGGGGCCTCGCTGATGCCGTGGCCGACGCCCGGCCGTGGCGCGCAGGGCGCCGCGGGGTGCGCGGGCGGCTCGTAGCCGGCAATGAGGCGTAGCGCTTCATCGATGGCGTACACCACCTCGACGGCGCGAACAACGATGCTGCGGAACGGATTACGGCACTGCGGGCCGAGCCCGGCCGCGGCGGCTACCTCGCGGGCGACTGGGGAGAGACGCCGGGAGTTGAGGCTGTATCGGGCCAGGGGACCGGTCAGATAGCTTCGCCCGTCCAATCGCGCGTGGAGCGCGGTGGAATGCGGAACCTGTTCCTCGACCACATGCTCGCCGAATTCACTTGCGGGGAAGTCGAGTCCGGTGCTGGTCGACACGGTGCCGTCCTCGATGGCGTAGCGGTCCGGCGCGGTGGCCGCGAGGAGATCGTGGTCGAGCTCCAGATCCGGGAATTCGAATTGTGCCACCCGGCTGGCGGTTTCGATCGCGTAGTCCTGGGCCCGGCGCAGCTGTTCGGCGACCGGCGCCAGATCGGCGCGCCCGGGCACCGAGTAGAAACCGCCGACCCGGACATTGACCGGGTGGATGGCACGGCCACCGAGCAGTTCGAGCAGCGTATTGCCCGCCTTCTTGACGGCCAGCCCGTGCTCGACCAGTTCGCGATGGTCGGCGGCCAGGGCGATGGCGTCCGGGTAGCCGAGGAAGTCGGGCAGGTGCAGCAGGTGAATGTGCAGGGTATGACTCGAGATCCACTCGCCGCAGTAGAGCAGCCGGCGCAGCGCGGTCAGCGGCGGATCCAGTGTGACGCCGCATACCTGTTCGAGCGCGTTGCAGGCGCTGGTCTGATAAGCCACCGGGCAGATGCCGCAGATCCGGGCGGTGATATCGGGTGGCTCGGTGTACGCCCGGCCGCGCAGGAAGGCCTCGAAGAAGCGCGGCGGTTCGTAGATATTGAGCTCTGCCCGCTCCACCCGGCCGTCCTCGACGACAACCCGCAGCGCGCCCTCGCCCTCCACACGCGCCAGCGAGCTGACCCGCAATTGCCTACTGCGATGGCTCATCCCGGTTCCTCTCGGCGAAGTCCGGCGCGGCCACCGCGACCGTGCTGAACACTCGGTCGATATCGACGGTATCCATGCCGTTGATCCGCAGGATCGGCAGCAGCGCACCGATATTGGGCCGTTCCATCGGGCCGAAGCAGCCGTAGCAGCCGCGATGATAGGACGGGCACAGGGCGCCGCATCCCGCCTGGGTGACCGGGCCGAGACAGGGAATGCCGTCGGCGACCATTACACAGGTATTGCCGCGGCGCTTGCATTCGGTGCAGACGCTGGTGTTCGGCAGGTCGGGTTCGCGCCCGGCCAGCAGCGCGCACAGGGTTTCCAGCAGTTGGCGGCGGTCGATCGGGCAGCCGCGCAGCTCGTAGTCGACCGGCACATGCGCTGCGATCGGCGTCGCGGTGTCCAGCGTCGAAATATATTGCGGGCTGGCGTATACCACCGACGCGAATTCGGTGATGTCGGCGAAGTTGCGCAGCGCCTGGATGCCGCCGTGACTGGCGCAGGCGCCGATCGTCACGAGAATCCGTGACTGCGCGCGGATCTCGAGGATGCGGCGCTGCTCGTCGGGCGTGCTGACCGAACCCTCGACCAGCGACACGTCATAGGGCCCGGGCTCGACCGCGCTGCTCGCCTCGATGAAATGAGCGATGCGGACCCGGCCCGCCAGCGCGAGCAGTTCGTCCTCGCAATCCAGCAGAGTGAGCTGGCAGCCGTCGCAGGAAGTGAACTTCCAGACCGCGAGAGTGGGTGTCGTCATCAGAGCTCCCGTACCGAAAGCAGGGGTTCGGCCACCGCGTAGTCCACGACCGGGCCGTCGCGGCACAGCAGCAGCGGACCGAGCTGGCAATGGCCACAGCGGGCGACACCGCATTGCATATTGCGTTCCAGGGTGACCCGGATATCGGTGGGCGGGACGCCCTTGCGCAGCAGGGCGTTCGCGCAGAACCGCATCATCGGTTCGGGACCGCAGAGGAATGCCGTGGTGTTGCCCGGATCGACGACCAGTTTCGCGAGCGGTTCGGTGACGAAGCCGATCGGTCCCGTCCAGGCGGGACCCGGATGGTCGACGGTCTGATGCAGTTCGAGCAGGCCGTCGCCGGCCCAGACCTGCTGGTCGTCCCGGAAGAGGATGTCATCGGGTGTGCGAGCACCGGTGATCAGGACGATCCTCCGAAACTCGGTGCGCCGCGCCAGCGCCTCCAGCACGACCGGCCGCAGCGGCGCCAGCCCGACTCCGCCGCCGACGATCACCAGATCGCGCCCGGCGGCGGAGCCGAGATCCCAACCGGTCCCGAACGGTCCGCGCACTCCGATCATCGCGCCGACCGGAGCGTCATGCAGGGCCGCGCTCACCGCCCCGACCGAGCGGATGGTGTGCTCCAGGAAATCGACTGCGACACAGGGATTTCCACTGACCGAGATGGCGACCTCACCCACGCCGAAACGGTAGAGCATCATGAACTGCCCGGCCCGGAACCGTTGCGCGGCAGCGTCGACCGGGGCGAGAACCAGGGTTGCGGTATCGCTGGTCTGCAGGATACGGCGTGCCACCCGATACGGGAGCATGGTGTCCGCGGACGCGCCGGCGCGGGCCTCGGCGATCATCGGCCGTCACCTGACGTGCCCAGGCGTATCGGTGTGGCGGTACAGGTTTCGGTGGGATTGCGGTAGAGATCCAGCAACCGGGCGCGGGTGGCCTGCAATCGTTCGAGGAGCGCCTCGAACAGCAGCAGCGTCAGCGCATGGCCGAAACTCGGGTCGGCGCCGGCGAATTCGGTCAGCCGAGTCGAATCGAATTCGATCGCTCGCACGGGTTCGGCGGTGATCGCGCCGAAATGCCATCGGTACGGCGGAACCAGCCACGACCAGCCGAGGAGATCGCCCGGACCGAGTGTCTGCACCACGACATCGCCACGCCCCGGCACCCCGGCGTCCAGCACCACCCGTCCTTCGCTGATGAGCCAGCAGCGGTCGGCCCGTTGGCCTTCCACGATCAGGCGCTGCCCGGCCGGATAGTGCACCGCATGCCCGGCTCGGGCCAGCGTTTCCAGCTTCGCGCGGTCGAGTGCTGCCAGCGAGGCGAACGCGGACAGGTCCTCAGCGGTGACCATCGTCGGCCTCCTCGCGCAGTTCGACGAGCCGGCCCATCTCAGCGGTCAGATCGATACCGGCCGGGCACCATGCGATGCAGCGTCCGCAGCCCACACAGCCGGAGCTGCCGAACTGGTCGTACCACGTGCCGAGTTTGTGGCTGAGCCACTGCCGATACCGGCTCTCGCCCGACTGCCGGACGCTGCCGCCGTGCACATGGGAGAAATCCAATTCGAAGCACGACGCCCAACGCTCCCAGCGTTCGGCATGGTCGCCGGTGAGATCGGTGACGTCCTCGGTAGTGGTGCAGAAGCAGGTGGGGCACACCATGGTGCAGTTGCCGCAGGTCAGGCAGCGGCTCGCGACGTCCTCCCACTGCGGTGATTCGCGGGATTCGCGAATCACCGCGCGCAGGTCCGCATCCGGCATGCTGCGGCCCATGCGACCCGCTGCGGCCGCCACCTCGGCGCGGGCGTCCGCGATCTCGGCCTGGGTCGCCGGGTGTGAGCGGAGCTCGGCGAGTATGCGCTCGCCCGCCGCACTGCCCACCTCGACCAGGAACCGATGCCCGCTCTCGTCGATGCGTTCGGTGAGCGCGAGATCGTATCCGGCCGAGACGCCCGGCCCGGTGCCCATCGACGCGCAGAAACACACCCCGCCCGGCTCGGTGCAGTTCACGCCGACGATGAACAGACCGGCGCAGCGGGCCGCGAAAGCCGAGTCCGGGTACGCATCTCCACCGAGCACCCGCGCCAGAATGCGGATGGCGGCCATATCGCAGCCGCGCACACCGAGGAATGCGGCGGGGCGATCCGGTTGCGGTGGCTGCGACGGCGGCTCGGTCGCCGGTGTCGGCGTCGGACCGTCTCCGGCCGCTACGAGATTCAGGTCGGCGTCCAGGCGTGCGATCAGGCGGTGCGGTGGATGCAGGAACTGCTTCCACGATCCCGGCCCGGCCGAATGCGCGAAGACCGCCTGGTCGGTGCGGCGATACACGCGATACCGGCCCGGCTCGGTGTGCACGCCCCACCCGGCGGGCAGTGCGGCCGGCGTGTCGAGTTCGTCGAGGATGATCGCGTTGTCGCGCATCGTCGGGCCGATGACCCGATATCCGTTCTCCTGTAACACCACGACGAGCCGGTCCAGCCCGTCGCGGTCGATGGTCACGGTGTCGCCGATGGTCACGGAAGCCTCCGTTCTGCGCGTCGTTCGATTCCAGTCTGGTCGGCGCGGCGCGGCGCGAACAGCGTCGAAGGTCCTCGGTATGGCGCCGGAGTGCCCAGGTCGGAAAGGCAGTGGCGAGATCGGTCAGCCCCGGCTGTCCGCATCGGAGTGAGGAGCGGGTACATGCTGCATCGACGAGTACCGTGCCGCTGCGATCTCCTCCTGGGCGCGCAGTTCCGCGCTGGTCCGCACATACGCGTCGGGGCCTGGAAAGGTCAAGGCCCGATGCCCGGTGTCGGTCCAGTGCACGAGGTACGGCGGTGCGCCGTCCGTACCGTGCACCTCTTCGATGAGACCGCGACGGACCACGCCCCCGACCGCGCGTCCTTCGACGATCAGCCAGTCGCCTGGTTGTGCTCGCATCGAGCGACCTCCTTACCCGTCGGCCGGAAACTGGTGTTGTCTCGAATCTCTATCGTGGTAAGGCCGTGCGATCCCGGGGTAGGGCCGGAAGTCCCCGCGCAGGACCTGGCCGCCCGCATGATGAACCACGCGACCAGGAATAGGCCGGTAGCGCACCCGTGCTCATCCGAACCTATACCCGGCCTCCGGGGCTCACGCCGCCCCCTCCGGCTCGGCTGTCGTAGTGGGCAACCGGGTGACGAACCAGTGCCGCGCGAGCTCGGCGGCCTTACGCAAGGTGCCGGGTTCCTCGAACAGATGGGTCGCGCCGGGCACCTCGGCCAGCACGGTCTCACATTGCCATGGCCGCCTGGCGATTCAGATCCATGACCAGGTAGTCGCGACCGCCCAGCAGCGGCGGATCCGCGACCGGCCCTGGTTGTGGCCGCGGATCCGGGGCGGCAGCGCGAGCCGACGGACGGCCCGCCTCGGCGCGATCCTCGAAGCCCATCGAAACCTCCTCGAGGCAGGTACTTCCAGCCTCACAGCCACCGGCCGCCACCGGGAGATCCGGTTGTCGCCGGTCGGGAGAGCCGTTGGTCCCACAACGACATCCGAGACATTGGATTGCTGATAACGGGGTCGGTTCCGGCACACCGTCCGTGCCGCCGTGCTGCGACTCTCCGGAGCACCCGACGCGCCGACTACGCCAACCCAAGGCATGGCGTCAGCCCTCGGTATCGGTGACTTTCGGCCGTCACCAACGGCCACCCATCGCGACATGCTGAACAGTACGAAGCTGCGAATCCCGAGGAAGGAATGGCGATGTCGAGTACGCATCCCGATACCGACACCATCCGCGCGGCACTGGCCCTGGCCGTGCGCGCCCCGTCTGTGCACAACACGCAACCCTGGCAGTGGCGTATCGGGGAGAGCACCCTGCATCTGTACGCCGACGACACCCGCTGGCTGAAGCACACCGACCCCGACCGCCGCGAACTGGTGCTCAGCTGCGGCGCGGCTCTGCATCACCTGCGAGTGGCGATCGGCGCGGTCGGGTGGGAGACGATCGTGCATCGGCTCCCGAATCGCGCGGATCCGCGACATCTGGCCGCGATCGAATTTCGGTCCGGGGCCACCGATCCCACGACGGTGCAGTTGGCGCAGGCCATCGCTCGACGTCGCAGCGACCGGCGGCATTTCACCTCCTGGGAGGTGCCCGCCGTGCACGCGGACAAGGTCATCGACGCCGCTCGTGTCGTGGGGGTGGAAATTCGCGACGTCGACGCCCTGGAGGCGCGTGGGGCACTGGCGCAGGCCTTCGAACAAGCATCGGCGAGCCACGCCCAAGACCCGGACTACATCGCGGAATTGCATGCCTGGAGCGGCCACCATGCCGACGCATCCGGTGTCCCCGCCCGCAACGCGGTCGTCCCCACGGACCCGACGGTCCGTCCGTTCTCCGACCCTCGGCTCCCCGAAGCGGTGGTCCGCGACACCGACGAATTCTCGCGAATGCTGTTGCTCAGCACCGGGTCCGACGATCCCCTGGCGTGGCTGCGCGCCGGCGAATCCACCAGCGCCGCCCTGCTGACCGCGACCGTCCGCGGCCTGGCCACCTGCGCTCTCACCGAACCTCTGGAACTGCCGGCCATCCGGGAACAAATCCGCACGAACATCCTCGGCGGCTTCGGCCACCCGCAAGTGATCATCCGGATGGGCTGGGCGGCAACCAGCGCAGACCCGGTCCCGCCCAGCCCCCGCCTCGCGCTGGACGACGTGGTACACCCGCTGCAACCGGCCGACTCGGCTCGCCAATCGCACTGACCACGCCGGGATGGCTGCCACCAGCCGCATTACCGCGAAGGTGTGCCGGAGGTCGTGCAACCCGCACGCCGCGGCGACGTGGCAGCACGCCGACTTCGACTGTGGCCGTTTCTCATTCACCGAGCAATGCCGGGCACGATGCCGGCCGTGGCCGACTTGCTCTCCCGCAACCCGCCCACAGATTCGGCCGCCAGCGCCCAGTACACCGTGGCCGACGCGTAGTCCGTCGTCGCACCGGGCCGCGACCCCTCCGATGCCCGCCAGACGCGTTTCGCGAGTACCGATTTCGTGTCCGCGCCCGGGACTATCCTGCCCTTCGACCGAGTTCCGCCACCGACCGGCCGCAACCCCAAGGGGGTCACCGAGTACGCCGAAGATGCCGGATTCACCATCACCGGAGTCGGGAAACTGGGACCGCACTACGCCACCACACTGCAGAACTGGGCCACCGCGCTGCACGAGCACCGCGACCGGGCGATCGAACTCGCCGGGCGCGACACCTACAACGCCTACATCAGCCATATGACCGGGTTCGCCGACTACTTCCGTCACGGCCACCTCGATGTCATGCAGTTCACCTGCATCAAGAACGGGTTGTGAGGGCGAGTAACGGCCCGCCGTGCCGCCGAGGACTGGTTCTTCGAAACCGAACCCGGGCAACATGTTCGCCTCTGCAGCCCCGGCAATCAAACCCGCACAGTGACCGATTGAATCGAAGGAGCCGATCGATACCGGCCTCCGGAATTTGATCCCCCACGCCGGCGATTTCCGGTTTCGAGTCGCCGCGCAGGCTGGAAGCGAACGGCACTCGCCGCATCGACCACGCTGCGCAGGCATTGCCGCCTCCGACGGCGACCCCGCCCGGTCCGCCAGTCGACTGCGTGATTGTCGGTCCGCATGATGTCGCCAACTCGGCTGTCCGCCGAGCGGTGACGCAACCCCGCCATGGTCAGTGTGGGATCGACGAGGTCGAATCCTGTGTCCGTGTGGCCGTCAGGGATGAATCGGAATGATGTGCGGTGCGTGCAGATTCAGACCCTGCGCGATGGAATCCGAAAAGGTGCTGATGGCGGTCCAATCCCGCAGGTCGCCGTAGCGACCGCCGCCGAGTAGGCGGTAGAGGACGCGTGCGCCGAGGGACACGCCGACGCGCTCGTAGTGCCCCGCGAAAGCCTGGTATCCGCGCGGACTGATCGAGTCACGCACGGCAGCAATGCGTTTCGGCACCATGCGGCCGATCCGATGTCCGATCGGTCCGCGCAGCGCCGGTCCGATGCCGACACTGAAGAGCCAGACCGGTCGAGCGCTGAGCTCGTTGCGGTGGGATGCCACGTACTCCGCGACGGTGGGCAGCAGGGCCATATCGTGCACCGCGCTGCCGATGACCACGGCGTCGAAACGCGACAGGTCCGGTGCATGCTCGGCGTCGGCGACCTCGACGGTCGCACCCCGGGCGGCGAGATCGTTGCCGATGTACTCGGCGATCTCCCGGGTCGACCCCTGAGCCGAAGCAAAAACGATGCTGACTGCAGGTTTGCGATTCTCCATGTGCCGAGCGTGCGCCCCTCGTGACGGTCCAGAAGAGAGGACTCGTGCCCGGCCGGAGGGGACGATGGTCACCGGCCGGCGGCCGGACGCGGAAGTCCCGCTTCGTCTGGACCTTGGAAGCCCTCATCGGACGGTCGAAGCAGGCATTCGTTCCTGCCGGTACGGGACAGGGCACAAGGTCCCATGGCCGATGCCGGGGTCGCAGCCGAGAATGGGGGAGCCATTCCATCGCTGGTCGGAGGTAAGGACCATGGGTGTTATCGAGGCGCACGCAGTCACCAAACGCTACCAATCCACGCTCGCACTCGATCGTCTCGAACTCGACATCGAGGCGGGGGAGATCTACGGTTTCCTCGGCCCCAACGGCGCAGGCAAGACGACGACGATCCGGCTCCTGCTGGGCCTGCATCGTCCGACCTCGGGCACGGTGCGCATTGCGGGCCGGGACGCGTGGGGCGATCCGGTCGCCGCGCACCGGCATTGTGCGTACGTCGCCTCGGAGGCGTTGCTGTGGCCGTCACTGACCGGAGCGGAAACCTTCGAATACCTGGAGAATCTGCGCGGCGGCTGTGATCGCGTATACCGCGACCGGCTGATCGAGCGCTTCGATTTCGATCCTGACAAGAAGATTCGCGCGCTGTCGAAGGGCAACCGGCAGAAAGTGCAGTTAGTGGCGGCGTTCGCGACCCGCGCCGAGATTCTTGTACTCGACGAACCCACCTCCGGGTTGGATCCCTTGATGGAGGCCGCTTTTCGCGAGACCGTCGGTGAAGCCCGTGACCGCGGGCAGACGGTATTCCTGTCCTCGCACGTGCTCAGCGAGGTGGAGGCCTTGTGCGACCGGATCGGCATTCTGCGGGCGGGCCGGCTCATCGATGAGGGCACCCTGGCGCAGCTGCGGCACCTGTCGGCGCGGACGGTGGAGGTGAGCTTCGCGCGGGACGGCGTCGATATCGCTCCGCTGCGCGCGGTCGCCGGGGTCGAGGTGGTCGATGCGATGGATCACCATGTGGCATTGGAGGTCCGCGGTGAGATGGGACCGCTGCTGGCAGCACTCACCGGGTTGCCGGTGACGACGATCGACAGCCGGGAACCGAGCTTGGAGGAGATCTTCCTGGTCCATTATCACGATGGCGCGGGCGGCCCTACCCGGACCGGCCGGGCCGGGAGCGCAGCGGAGGCACGTCGATGAACCTCGAGGCGGTGCACGGCTTCGTCGTCATGGTGCGAGCACGATTGCGCGCCAACCGGATATCGCTGGCCGTGATAACTGTTCTGATGGCGGTGTTCTGCACGGCCGCGCTGCAAACCTATGTGGTGGTGTTTCCGAATCAGGCAACCCGGACCACGATGCTCGCACCGCTGACGAACAATGGCGCGCTGCGCGCGCTGTACGGCTACCCCTACGACATCGCTTCGCCCGCCGGCTGGGTGGCGTGGCGCAGCATGACCAGCGTCGGGATCATCATGGCCATGTGGGCGGCGATCATCACGACCGGTGCGTTGCGCGGGGAGGAAGACGCGGGCCGAGGCGATCTGGTGCTCAGCGGCGGACAGTCCCGGCGGCGCTGGTTCGCGGCGGCGCTCACGTCCACGGCCGTCGAGACTCTCGTGATCACGGCGGTGACCGTGTCCGTGCTCGCCGCGGTCGGGGTGCCGCAGCATCTGCTCAGTGCCGCCAACGCGTGCGAACTCGGGCTGCAGCTCGCATTGCCCGCGCTGCTGTTCGCCGGAGTGGGCGCCCTGACCGCGCAGCTGGCCGCCACCGTGCGTGGCGCGCGGTTGTCCGCAGCGGGAATTCTGGTGGTGGCCTTGATAATCCGCATGCCCGCCGACGTCGGCGCGGGCATTCCGTGGCTGCGATGGCTCACACCTCTGGGCTGGTTCGAGGAACTGCGCCCACCGGCCGCGCCGCCGCTGCTCACGCTGGCGGCGATCGCCGCCGGAACGGCTGTGCCAGTGGTGATTTCCGCGTATCTGCTGCGGATCCGAGATATCGGCCGGGGCGTGCTCGGGGCCCGGGACAGCCGACCGCCACGGCGACTCCTGCTCGGCTCGGCGTGGCAGGCCGCCCTGCGCGATGAGATTCCGCAGCTGAGTTTCTGGTTCGGCGGGACCCTCGCCTACACCCTGCTGATGGGCGGCCTGGTCAAGACCATTCTCGACTTCATGCAGCGCACCCCGATCTATAGGCAGTTCTTCGGTCGCCAGATCGCCGTCGACGGCTTTGTCGCTACGCTCTTTTCGCTGGTCCAGTTGCTGGCCGCGCTCTTGGCGGTGACATTGGTCGTGGCGGCCCGCAGCGAGGAATCGTCAGGCCGGCTGGAAGTCGTGCTGGCCATGCCGCACTCCCGGCTCCGATGGCTGTCCGGCCGCGCCGTGCTGGCGGTGTCCTTGGCGGCCGGTTTGACTCTGGTCGCATCGGTGGGCATGTGGACCGGCGCGGCGCTCACCGGCGAGCACCTTCGATTCGGCTCCCTCCTGGCGGCCGCGGCGAACAGCCTCCCGCTCATCGTGACCACCGTGGGCGTCGCGACCGCGGTGCTGGCGCTCGCACCCCGAGCCGTCTCCTTCGTGCACGCCCTGGTCGCCACGGCATTCCTCTGGGACTCCGTGGGCACGGCACTCAAAGCCCCGGCCTGGTCGCTGGAAGTCTCGCCATTCCACGCTCTCGCCCGCATGCCCATGCAGCATTTCGCCGTCTCGCCCGCCCTCGTGCTCACCATGCTCGGCCTGGGGCTGTTCGCGCTGGCGCTGCTCAGCTTCCGCCGCCGCGATCTCGCGCTCGCCTGACGACCAGGTCGGCGACCGAGGTCCTCACCGCGATGGACTTTGCGCACTGCCCGTCGCGGGCGCGGCGTCGTTGACTGGGAGCGGGAGGTTTCCATGAAGACCGTCAGCCATGAGAGCCCGCGACAGCACCAGCCGATGCGCTGGGAGCCGATCGACAAGTCCGCGCTCGAGCGCGCCGCGGCCAATGCCACCAACTATGAGCTGTTTTACCGGGAATTCACCTGGGAAGTGGCGCGACCGAGTCTTGCGGGATTGCCCGGCGGCGGGCTGAACATCGCGTACGAGGCCGTGGATCGGCATCTGGGCACGCCGCGGGAGAACGCGCCCGCCCTGCGATGGCTGGCCGCCACGGGGGGTGACACCACCCTTACCTACGCCGAGCTCGCCACGCTCAGCAATCGGTTCGCCAATGTGCTGCGCGGGCTGGGAGTACGACGCGGGGACCGGGTGTGTCTGCTGCTCGGCCGGACCCCTGAGCTCTACATCGCGGCGCTGGGCGCGTGGAAGGCCGGATGCGTCGTGTCCCCGCTGTTCTCGGCCTTCGGCCCGGAACCGGTACGGCAGCGCCTCGAACTGTCCGGCGCGACCACCCTGATCACCAGCTCGGACCTGTACCGCCGCCGAGTCGCGTCGAATCGCTCCGCGCTGCCGGCCCTGCGGCACGTGGTGCTCACCGACGAGGGCATCGACGACGACCCGATCGACGATACCGTCGGGCTCACCCTCGCCATGGCCGTCGCCGGCGACGAATTCCCGATCGTGCGAACCGGTCCCGAGGATCCCGCCCTGTTGCACTTCACCAGCGGCACCACCGGCCGGCCCAAGGGCGCGGTGCACGTGCACGGCGCGGTGCTCGCGCACCGGATCACCGCCCACTACGCCCTCGACCTGCGACCCGGGGACGTCTTCTGGTGCACGGCCGATCCCGGCTGGGTCACCGGCATGTCCTACGGGGTCATCGCCCCGCTGTGCCTGGGTGTCACGGTGATCAGCGACGAGGCCGAATTCGACGCCCAACGCTGGTACGACATCCTGACCGCAGAGCGGGTCTCGGTCTGGTACACCGCACCCACAGCGTTGCGCATGCTCATGCGCCGCGGCGATGAACTGCCCGCCGGCACCGACCTGTCGAGCCTGCGCTTCGTCGCCAGCGTCGGTGAACCGCTCAATCCCGAAGCGGTGGTGTGGGGCGAGCGGGTGCTGGGCCATCCGGTCCACGACAACTGGTGGCAGACCGAGACCGGCGCGATCATGATCGCCAATCTGGCGGCCGCACAGATCCGCCCGGGCTCGATGGGCCGGCCATTGCCCGGTATCGAGGCCGCCATTCTGCGCCGCGGGCCGGACGGGCGTCCGGTCATCACCGATGGCGATGTCGAGCATGCGGGCGTCGATGAGGTCGGCGAGCTGGCGGTGCGGGTGGGCTGGCCGTCGATGTTCCGCGGCTACTGGCACGAACCCGAAAGGTACGCACGAGCTTTCGCGGCGGGCTGGTATCTCAGCGGCGACCTGGCCCGCCGCGACCGGGACGGCTACTACTGGTTCGTCGGACGCGCCGACGATGTCATCAAGTCCGCCGGCCACTTGATCGGACCCTTCGAGGTCGAGAGCGCGCTGATGGCGCACCCGGCCGTCGCCGAGGCCGGCGTCATCGGTGCGCCGGATCCGGTCGCGGGTGAGCGGGTGAAGGCATTCGTGTTGCTGCGCCCGGGATTCGAACCGTCGGAGGAACTGCACGACGATCTGATCGCCTTCGGCCGGCGGCAGCTGGGCGTGGTCGCGCCGAAGGAGATCGTCTTCGCCGACAGCCTGCCGCACACCCGCAGCGGCAAGGTGATGCGCAGGCTGCTCAAGGCTCGCGACCTGGGGCTGCCCGAGGGTGACGTGTCAACCCTGGAAGGTGTGTCATGACGGGCGGCCGTCGGTCGGTGCGGCCGAAGAGTGCAGCCCAGACCACCCCGACGCCGGGGAACGGAGCCCGGCCGCGGCCGGCGCGCACGAGCACCGAGGGCAAACGTACGACCAAGCTGCCGCCAGACGAGCGAATGTCGTTGCTGCGGGATATGATTCGGATCCGGCGCTTCGAGGAGCGCTGCGTGCAGCTCTACAGCGCCGAGGCCATTCGCGGCTTCCTGCACCTGTACATCGGCGAGGAGGCGGTGGCCACGGGCCTGCTCGGCGTTCTCGAGCCCGGAGACGCGGTGGTATCCACCTATCGCGAGCACGGTCACGCACTGGCGCGCGGCGTGCCGATGAACGCTATCATGGCCGAAATGTACGGCCGGACAACCGGATGCAGTCACGGCCGGGGCGGATCCATGCATCTGTTCGACGCCGAGCGCCGTTTCTACGGCGGCAATGCCATCGTGGGAGGTGGCCTGCCCCTGGCGGTCGGGCTGGCCCTCGCGGACGCACTGAGCAAACGGAATGTGGTGACGGTGTGCCTGTTCGGTGACGGCGCGGTCGCCGAGGGCGAGTTCCACGAATGCCTGAATCTCGCGGCGCTGTGGCAGCTGCCCTTGCTGTTCGCCTGCGAGAACAACCAGTATGCGATGGGCACCGCGCTGAAACGTGAGCACGCCGTCACCGATCTGGCCCTGCGCGCCGCGGGATACGGGCTGGCGTCGTGGCCGGTGGACGGCATGGACGCGGTCGCGGTGCGCCAGGCCGCCCGGCGTGCCGTGGAGTCCATCCGCGGCGGCGGGGGACCGTGCTTCCTGGAATTGCGCACGTACCGCTTCCGGGCGCATTCCCTCTACGATGCCGATCGCTATCGGGACAAGGCCGAGATCGAATCCTGGAAGGCACGCGACCCGATTCCACGGCTGTTCGACGAGCTGTGCGCGGCCGGGGGCGCGAAGCCCGAGGACCGGGCGCGCCTCGAGTCGGCGGTCGATGCGGAGATCGACGCGGCCATCGCCGCCGCCGAGGCCGCACCTCTCGAACCGGTCGCCGACCTGACCCGGTACGTCTACGGAGGCTCGGCATGACGACCTATCGCGACGCGATGCGGGAAGCCCTGCGCGACGCCCTGATTCGCGACGACCGGGTGTTCCTCATGGGCGAGGACGTCGGGGCCTACGGTGGCTGCTTCGGCGTGAGCCGCGGGCTGCTCGAGGAATTCGGGCCCGTGCGGATCCGGGACACGCCGCTGAGCGAATCCGCGTTCGTCGGCGCGGGTATCGGTGCGGCACTGGGCGGCCTGCGCCCGGTCGTGGAGATCATGACCGTCAACTTCAGCCTGCTCGCCCTGGACCAGATTCTGAACAACGCGGCCACGCTGCGCCACATGTCCGGCGGGCAGCTCGGCGTCCCGCTGGTGATCCGCATGGCCACCGGCGCGGGCAGGCAACTGGCAGCACAACATTCACACAGTCTCGAGGCGTTCTACGCACACATCCCGGGTCTGCGGGTGATCTCCCCGGCAACGGTGGCCGACGCCCGCGGCATGCTCTGGACCGCACTGCAGGACCCGGATCCCGTGCTCATCTTCGAACCGATCGCGCTCTACAACAGCGAGGGCGACCTGCCGCCCGACCCCGGCCCGGTCGATATCGACCGGGCGATCATCCGGCGCGCCGGAACCGACGTCACACTGGTCGCCTATGGCGGAACGCTGCGGGTGGCGGAGGCCGCCGCGGACGAACTGGCGGGCGACGGCGTCGCCGCCGAAGTCATCGACCTGCGCAGCCTGCGCCCGCTCGACGAGACGACCGTGCTGGAATCCATCGCCCGGACACACCGGCTTGTCATCGTGGACGAGGGCTGGCGCAGCGTCGGCATCGCCGCCGAAATCGCCGCCCGCGCAGCCGAACACGCCTACTACGACCTCGACGCGCCCATCGCGCGGGTATGCACCGCCGAGGTGCCGATTCCCTACGCCCGCCAGCTCGAGGAGGCCGCACTGCCGCAACCGGGCACGGTCGCCGACGCGGTGCGCAAGGCGGTGGGCTGAATGGGCGAGTTCCGGATGCCGTCGCTCGGCGCGGATATGACCGAGGGCACCCTGCTGGTCTGGATGGTGCATCCGGGCGACACCGTGCATACCGGCGACGTGGTGGCCGAAGTGGATACGACGAAAGCCGCGATCGAAGTCGAATGCTTCGAGGACGGAGTCATCGGCGAGATCCTGGTCGACGAGGGCGTCACCGTTCCGGTCGGCACGCCGCTGGCGACGATCGAACCTGCCCGGACCCTGCCGCCGAGGCCGGAAGACGTGGCTGCTCAGCGTGTCTCGCCGGGGAACGGATCGGGGCCGAAACTGGTCGTCGAATCGCCGAAGCCCGCCGCGGCCGCACCCGAGACGCCGAGAGCGCCGGTCGCGCACGACCACACGCCGCAGACCGGTATTCGGGCGACACCGCTCGTTCGCAAGCTGGCCGCGGAGGCGGGGATCGATCTGGGCGAAGTGCACGGCTCCGCACCCGGTGGGCGGATCGTGCGTGCCGACGTGGAACACGCTGTCGAGCGACAGCAGACGGAAACCTCCGCCACCGCAATGGCTGCGCCCCGGCCCTCGCCCCGAGCCGGGCGGGCCGGCCGCGCATCGGGGTATGCGCGCCGGCTGGCCCGTGAGCTCGGTGTGGACGTGTCCGCCGTCGTGGGCAGCGGTCCGGGTGGTGCTGTGCGTGCGTCGGATGTGCGAGCCGCCGCCTCGCCGGCCGCCGCATCGCCGGCCGCCGCATCGGAAACCGTCACTGCCGCTCCCGAATCCGTGCGGAAGCCTGCGGACCTGGCCGGTGCCGGTCCGGTCGCCGAAGTGCCGCACCATGATCCGGTACAGGTGCGCAAGCTGATCGCGGCGGCGATGGAGAGATCCAAACGCACCGTGCCCCATTACTACCTGTCGAGCACCATCGATATGGACGCGGCGCTGCGCTGGCTGCGGGAGTTCAACCGTGGGGCTCGGGTAACCGCCCGGATCCTGCCCGCGGCACTGCTTCTGGTCGCGACGGCGCGGGCGGCCAAGGCGGTACCCGACCTGAACGGGCACTGGATCGACGACGAATTCCGGCCCGCCGCCGATGTCCATCTGGGCGTGGTGGTGTCGATGCGGGGCGGCGGCATCATCGTGCCGACGATCCCGGACGCCGACCGGCTGGTTCCGGCGGACATGATGGCGGCCCTGCGCGGGGTCGCCGAACGCGCCCGGGCGGTCCGGCTGCGCGCCGCCGACGCCACTCCCGCCACCATCACCGTCACCAATCTCGGTGACCTGGGCGTGGACTCGGTCTACGGCGTGATCGCCGCACCCCAGGTCGCCATTGCCGGTTTCGGCGCGGTGACCGAACGGCCCTGTGCGATAGACGGATTGCTCGGGGTCCGCGCTCAGGTCACCGCCACCCTGTCCGCCGACCACCGCGCCACCGACGGCGCGATCGGCGCGCGGTTCCTGCACGCACTGTCCGACCTGCTCCAGCATCCAGAGGAGTTGTGAAACCATGGCCACCACCCTGACCCGAGATGTCGCGGACGGCATCGTGCGCGGCGCCCTGCACGGGTTCGACAGCCCGGCGAACCTCGCGGCGCTGGGCGAGGACGAACCGCTGCGCGCCGCGCTGAACCTGGACTCGCTCGACTTCCTGACCTTCGTCGAACGGCTGTCCGCCGAGTGTGACCGCCGGATCGATGAGGACGACTATCCACGTTTGACCACGGTCCGCGCGTGCGTGGAGTATCTCGTTGAAACCCATTGACGGCAAAGTGGTTTCGCGTGGCGCGGCCACTGCCGACGGTGGCGGGCGGAAGCTTCGGAAGTCCGGGCTGCCCAGCTGGCTGACACCGAACGTCCGGGTTCTGTGCGCGGTGAGCTTTGCCGCAGATACCGCTAGTGAGCTGCTGTACCCGATCCTGCCGATCTTTCTCACGGCCACTCTCGGCGCGCCCGCGGCGGTGGTAGGGGCGGTAGAGGGCGCTGCCGAAGCTGCGGCCGCGGTCACGAAGGTCGCGGCGGGGCGGCTCGGTGACACACATCGCAAACGTCCCTATATCGCGTTCGGGTACGCGCTCGCCGCGGTCGGCAAGGTACTGCTCGCCGCTGCCACGGTGTGGCCGCTCGTGCTGGCCGGGCGGTGCGTGGACCGGCTCGGCAAAGGGATACGGGGCGCGCCGCGGGATGCCTTGCTCATGGCCGGCGCGGACCAGGCCTTCCGTGGGCGGATCTTCGGACTGCACCGGGCCGCCGACACCGCCGGCGCGGTCGCCGGGCCCGCACTCGGCCTGCTGCTGTACGAGCTGCTCGACCACCGCATCCGGCCCCTGCTGATGATCGCGGTCGTGCCTGCGATCGCGGCTGTCGTCCTGGTCGGCCTGGTTCGCGAAACTCCTTCCATACCAGCGCCTTCCGGAACCCGATCGGAGGATGCGGCGCCTGCATGGCGTGAGCGGCTCCCGGCTCGCCTCGGGGCGCTCATCACCGTGCTCACCGTCTTCGCGCTGGTGAACTTTCCGGACTCACTGCTGCTGTTGCGGGCACACCAGCTCGGTCTGTCCGTAGTCGGAGTGATCAGCGGGTACATCCTCTACAACCTCTCCTACGCGCTGCTGTCGTATCCCGCCGGTGCGCTGTCGGACAGAGTGCCGCGCCGGCTCATCTTCGTCGCCGGACTCCTGTGCTTCGCGATCGGATACCTCGGACTCGGCGTAGTCGACACGCCCGCCTGGGTTTTCGTCATCCTCCCGGTCTACGGAGGATTCACCGCCGCCACCGACGGAGTCGGCAAGGCCTGGGTGGCAGATCTCGCACCGGCGACGCGGCAGTCGTCCGCTCAAGGCCTGTATCAAGGGCTCTCCGGAGCCGGCATGCTCATCGCCGGACTCTGGGCCGGAATCGCCTGGCACGGGGATGGCCGCGGCCCGCTGCTCGTTTCCGGATCCGCCGCCTTGGCAGTGGCGTTGGCGCTGACCGTGTTCGGCCGGTCGCTGGACCAACCCGGGACAGCACGCTGACGGTGTCCTCGCGGCGCCGGGGGCGAAAGTCAACGGACGGCGGACCGAAAGACCGCATCGCGACCGTGCCGATCAGCGGATCGTGAGAGTCATCGGAGAGGAGATTCGAATCATGAACACAGCCGTCGCGGTAGCCGTGCTGGGTGCGGTAGCGCTGCTCGTCATCGGAGCGCTGTCGATCCGGGTGGTCTTCCAGTACCAGAAGGGCGTGCTCTTCCGTCTCGGGCGGGTCGTCGCGGTCCGCGAACCCGGCCTGAACTTCATCATCCCGATCATCGACGAGATGAAACGCGTGTCGATGCGCATCGTCACCATGCCGATTCAGTCGCAGGGCATCATCACCCGTGACAATGTCAGCGTCGACATCTCCGCCGTCGCCTACTTCCGGGTCGTCGACGCCCAGAAGTCGGTGGTCGCGATCGAAAACGTCTATGCGGCAATCGATCAGATCGCCCAGACTACGCTGCGCAAGGTGGTCGGCCAGCACACGCTCGACCAGGCGCTCGCCGAGACCGACGCCATCAATGCCGACATCCGTAAGATCCTCGACACCACCACCCTGGAATGGGGTGTCGAGGTGACACTGGTCGAATTGAAGGACATCCAGCTGCCCGACAGCATGAAACGGGCAATGGCCCGCCAGGCCGAGGCCGAACGCGAGAAGCGCGCGAAGATCATTGCCGCCGAAGGTGAATCGCTGGCCGCCACAGCGTTGGGCGATGCCTCGGACACCATGATGGCCCACCCGCTCGCCCTGCAGCTGCGCAACCTGCAGACCCTGGTGGAACTGGGCGTGGACAAGAACACGACTGTCGTCTTCCCGGCTCCGCTGATGAGCGCGATCGGCGACATCGGGGCCTTCTTCGCCCGCGAGACCGCCGCGGTCGGACAACCGGCCCCCGCGACCCGGCCACCGATGATTCCGGACCCGGCTGCCGACGGCTCATCCGCGGACCAGCGAGATGCCCACGTCTCGGATCGGCTCTGTCGGCCCGAGCGATGATGATCAGTGACGAGCTCAGGACAGGACGAGGTCCTACCGCTGGTGTCTTTTCTGGCTGTTCGTTGTCCATGCTCGTTCCGCCACCGCAGGTCGTGCGGTGGTGGCGTCAGGGCCGCTAACCGGTTCGCGGATCACGTTGGTGATGAGTTCGCCGAAGGTGTTCGGGTCGTGCATGAGCCAGGTATGCCCGCCGGGCACGGTGATGGTGCGCGGGTCACCGAGTGCGGTCTGCAGCGACATCGAAGTGGATTCGGGGATGACCGTGTCCAGCTTGCTCCACACCACGAAGATCGGGAGCCGGCGTTCGGCGAGCGCAGCCAGCTCGGCGGCCAGGTTGGCGGTGCGGGCGAGGTGAGCGACTTCCCACACCGCGCGCGGGTTGCGCACTATGTTCGGCACCGCATCACGCAGGATCACCGGTAGGACCCGGGTCAGTTGGCGACCAGGGAACAGGTCGGCCTGCAGGTGCAGCCCCCAGTCCCACAACGGGCGCTCCCGCAGCGCACGCACCACTCCGCGGTCGTCGGTCCACGCCGAACCGCCGATGGAGTTCACCAATACCAGCCGCTCGGCGAGGTCGGGCAGGTCGTGGGCGGCTTTGATCGCGACGCCGCCGCCGAAGGAATGCCCGACCACGGTCACCGGTCGGGGCAGGCCGATCGTGTCGGCGAAGTCGCCGATCCACCGGGCGTATCCGGCCAGGGTCCGAGGCTCGACCGGCAAGCTGGCGGTACCGCCGAACCCGGGCATCGCGGGGACGTACACGCGCACTCCCATTCGGATGAGTTGTTGCAACGGGCGGGCATAGGCTTGTCCGCCGAGTCCCCAGCCATGCAGGAAGAGCACGCCAGGACCGGCTCCGCCGGCCGCGTAGCGGGCGGTTCGGCCTTCGACCAGGATCGACCTCCACCGCAGTCGAGAAGGGCGGCTCAGTGGTGCCCGTTTCGTGTTCATACTTCCACCACACGGCGATCGGACCACGGTGAAAAGGGTCCCCGGGCCTCGATCAGCGAGAACAACGGCACCAGTTCGGCGGCGGCTGTGGCGATTCGATCAGCAGACATGCCTGCGCTCGCCCGTGTTCAGGTGCGCCGAGCAGGCCGCACACTCGATCGTCCCCCTGGGCCCAACGTCACTGGTACTGGTTACTTGTGCATCTCACCCACGAGTAGTGATCTGCGCGAGAATTCTCCCCACAGCAGTGGCAGTTTCAGCCGGGGGCGGCAGCCGCGGCCGCCGCTGGGGAGCAGGTGCGCGATGACGGAACTGGGCCCGCTGGACACGGGTTTCATGGAAATGGAAGACACCGACCGCCACATCAGCTTCGGCATCGGGACGGTGGTGATCGTCGACGGATCTACGCCGACACGGAATGAGCTGCGCGCCTGGCTGGATCGCGGGCTGGAGCGGCACGGGCGGCTACGGCAGCGGGTTCGTCGTGCACCGCTGGACCTGAAAGCACCGGTATGGGAGAACGACCCGAATTTCGATCTCGGGCATCACATCCGGTGGGCCGCGCTACCGGACCCGGGTGGTGAGATCGAGCTGCAAGAGCTGATCGCGACCGAGTTGACCCAGCGGCTCGATCGGGATCACCCACTGTGGGAGGTGGTCGTCGTCGACCGCTTGGCACAGGACCGCTGGGCGATGATCGTCAAAGCTCACCACACCATGGTCGACGGAATCTCGGAAATCATGCTGCTCGAGAGCTTCTGCGACCCGGTCGGTGCGGACGAGCGCTCTACCGCAGCCGGAAGGCGCTCGCACACAAGCCTTCTGAAGCTGATGAAAAGCACGATCCAGGCGCCCGTAACCATGCCGCGCTTCGCCGTCGGCACCGTGCGTATCTTGGCACCGGTGCTGTACGCGGCGATCGCGCCGGCGGGTGAGTCCTCGCTGAACGGCCCCATCGGGCGGCAGCGCCGCTACACCGTGGCGCGAACCATGCTTCCACAGGTGCGGGAGATAGCGGCGGCATTCGGTGTGACGGTCAACGATGTCGCGGTCGCCGCCATCGCCGCCGCCTACCGCCGGTTGCTGCTGAGCCGCGGCGAACAGCCCATCCCAACCACCCTACGCATCGTCGTACCGGTCTCGACCCGGACGATCGAGGCGAAATACGTTCTGGACAACCGGGTTTCGGCGGTGATCTCGCATTTGCCGATAGAGATCGACGACCCGGTGCAGCGCCTGCTCGCCGTCCACCAGCGGATCCAACGGCATCGGTCCCGAGGCGAAGCCGACGCCGAGCAGTCTCTGCTCTCGCTGGCACGGCGGTTGCCGTTCGGGATCATCGCAGAGATCTTCCGGCTGGCATCGTCGTTCCCGCAGCGTGGCGTGGGAGCCCTGGCCACCAATATCCCCGGACCGGGGCGCCGGTTGACACTCGGCGGCCGGGAAGTAGTCGAATTGTGGCCGTGTATTCCGATCGCGCTGCGGGTGCGCACGACGATCGCGATCCTCAGCTATCTGGACAGGTTGACCTTCGGTATCACCGGCGACTATGACACCACCCCCGACATCGACACGATTGCTTCGGGTATCGCGACCGAGATCGCGGCGCTGCTGGCCCACGCCCGCGGCCAACAGACACCGCACCAACTGCAGCCGGCCACCGGCCACGGTGACGGTTCCCCCTCCACTCGGCGACGGCACGCACCCTGAGTTCAGCGCCACGTTGTTCGTTTCAGGTTGAATCGCCCTCGAAACGGCGGGAGACCATGGACCTTCGAGTCGGACCACCGGATCTGATTACGGCACGAGTACTGGCGTTGCCGCAGCTCTGCGAGCCGCGGCCGATCCGCGGGTCGCGATTGCCGCGGTCGTCTCCTGCGCCGGCAGGCCCGATCCTCGCCGATGCCGACCTGTCCGCGGTACAGGTGCCGATACTGCTGATCGTCGGCGATCACGACCCGGTCGTGCTCGAACTCAATCGCTGTACACAGCGAGAGTTGTTGTGCGAGAACCGCCTTGCGGTCGTCGCCAGAGCCACCCAGCTGTGCGCCGAACCCGGTGCCCTGGAGCGGGTCGCCGAATTGGCGTGCGACTGGTTCCTGACACACCTGACACCCGCGGTCATCGGCGGCCACAGCGATACTGGAAAGGACAGCGCCCGATCATGAGCACACTGCGCCTCATCGCCGGAAGCGCCAACCCCGAACTAGCGGGCACCGTTGCGAACTACCTCGGCGCGGAACCGGCCGACACCCTCCTCGAGCGATTCCCCGACGGAGAACTGCTCCCTACCGTCGAAAACGTCGGCGGCAGCGACGTTTACGTCGTGCAGCCTACCCCGCCGCCGGTCAACGACCACCTCGCTGAACTCCTGCTGCTGCTCGACGCCTGCCGCCGCGCCCACGCCGCCAGAATCACCGCCGTGGTGCCGTATCTCGGCTACGCCCGCCAGGACCGCCGTACCCGAGCCGGGCAGGCCGTCGGCGTCGCGGTGTTCACCAAGGCGATCGCGGCCGCGGGTGCGCACCGGCTGGTCGTCGTCGACCCGCACACCCCCGCCCTGGAGGCGATCAGCCCCATCCCCGCCGAGACGCTCACCGCCGTGCCCACCCTCGCTCAGGAGATCGCCCTGTCCGAGCGCGTGGTCGTCGCGCCCGACGAGGGCGCGGTGAAACTGGCCGAACGGTACACGGAAGTATCACCGAATCCCCTTGCGGTGGTTCGTAAACGCCGCGAGAGCGGCAGAGAGGTCACCGCGCTCGAGCTGATCGGCGACGTGCGAGGCCGACTGCCCGTGATCGTCGACGACATGATCACCACCGGCGCCACCATCGAGACCGCACTCGGGCTGCTGAAGCTGCACGAGGCTGCACCTGATGTGACCGTCGCGGCCACCCACGGCGTGTTCGTGCACGGCGCTGTCGGGCGGCTGCACCGGCTGGGCCTGCGGCACGTGCTGATCACCGACACCATCGCCCACCGCAGCCTGCACCCGGAGTTCCAGGTGTGCTCGATCGCGCCGGTACTGGCCGAAGCCATCGCCGCCATGCACAACGACGAAGCATCGCCCGCACCGGCGAGCACGGCATGGAACCTCGCATGAGGACCTCCGGATGCCCGTCGCCACGATCATGTCGCAGACGCGAAATTCCCTCGCGCGCAATATGATCAGCTAACGCGTGGATGACATCGGACCCTGTCATGGGCCGCCGGCGATTCGCCGCCGGCTTCGAGCTCGAACTACCCGGCATGCAGGCACCCGGCAACGAGCTGCCCTTCCACTCATGGTGCCCGATAGGCGGCTCAGGTGGCGGGCGTGATCAGCCCGTAATGGCCGTCGTAGCGGTGGTAGAGCACGCAACCACGGTTGCGGTTCTCGTCACGGAAGAACACGAACGGCCACCCGGTCAGCTCCAGCCGCTCGATTGCTCCCTTCACGGTCGTCATCGGCGCCGGCGCCGGGCTGACCGTGACGGGCACGCTGCCCTGAGTGACGGCCTCGGGCCGCGGATCGAGCTGCGCGAGCCGGTAATCGTCACCGCTGCGGTAGATCACGCTGTCGACGCGGCTGCCGGATTCGGTGAACAGATGAAAGTCGTAGTCCATCAACTCCATATCGAACGCGGCCTCGTCGCAGGTTTCGTCGTCCAGCGCGAACGACTTGTGCCGCACCACTTCCCGCTGCTCGACAGCCCGTGGGAAGTACGGCAGCGGGCTGCGTGGCGCAGCGTCGTGCCGCCACTCGTGTGGACCGGGCGCCGGGTGACGACCGCGGATGCCTTCCCAGTGCCGGGCGATTCGCTCGAAGCGTTCCTTCAACCGGGCCTCGAGCAGGTCGACGGCCTCCCGAGTGGTCGCGGCGGCCACCTGCACCCGTATCCCCCGACCGTTGAGGTTCACATTCGCCTGGGCGACTATCGGGTTCACGGCGGCGGGATCGCGATGCCCGGTCAGGCGCACGCGTGCCGATAGCGCCGGTTCCGGAGCGAAGGTGAGGGCATGGCCTATCTTCTCGCGGGCGTAGTCCGCTCCGCCGGCAGAGACATGATGACCTACCGATATCTGGAGAACGGGGTCTGTTTTCGTTGGCTGCGACCGCATCACTACCTCCTCTCGTCGTTGACTGTGCCACCGCATCACTCGCGCTGATGAGAGGACAATGTCACTGCACCCGAGCCCGTTCGGCCACAATCCGCGAACCGATCACATCGTCGCCGATGCGCCGCCCGGTACGGCGGACACGATGGATCCGATCAAGGTCATGAGCCTTGATCGGCCCCGCCAGCGCCTCGCGCAGGCCAAAAGGCGTCCCCGGCAAGCCCAGGACGCGTTAGTACCCTTTTCGAACCGCATGGCGTTTACACGTGGCCGGTGTTTCGTGCGGTCCGTCGCCGGGCTTGCTGCTGGACCTCGGCGGTGAGCAACCGCAACTGCGGCGTGATCTCAGCAACGGGCGCGACGGGAACCGACAGATCGCGCGCTGCGCCGGGCAGTTGCGCGAGGTCGGCTTCGAAGCGGCCACGGCACATCGCGACACCCTCCGCAACAGCGATGCGTCGTCCGGCGCGCATCACCGGTTCCAACAGCGGATGTGCCGCCGCCGGTGTCGGCTCGTCACGGCGCGCGATCACATCCCGCAGACCGGAACCACGAAACACTTGTTTCGGGCCGGGCATGGTGGCCTTGCCGGTCGACAGCTTGGTGACCGGCTGGCCGTCGTATTCGACGAGTTTGTAGGCGCTGTCGAGATAGGGCGCGTCGGCGGAGACGCCCATACGGGTTCCGACCCCGACCGCGTCGATCGGTACCTGAAGGGATACGAACGCGGCCAGGTCGTGCTCGTCGAGGCCGCCGGAGGCGAAGATCCGCACATCGGGCAGACCAGCACGGTCGAGCATCCGGCGGGCCTCGACCGCTAGTCGAGCGAGATCGCCGCTGTCGAGGCGGACACTCGCTCGGTGTCGCAATCCCAGGCGGTCGATGACCTCGATGGCGTTGGCGACGCCGCCGAGGGTGTCGTAGGTGTCGACCAGGAGTGTGACCGGCCCGGAATGGTCGGCGGCGAAGGCGTAGAAGGCGTCGAGTTCGGTCGGGAAGGCCTCGACAAAGGAGTGGGCCATGGTCCCCGCCGGGCGCAGCCCGTAACGGCGCGCCGCCGCCACGTTGCTGGTCGCGGTGAACCCGACCATGGCCGAGAGCCGAGCCACGGCCATACCGGCTTCGATACCCTGGGTGCGCCGGCAAGCGAAGTCCACCAACTCGATTCGATCCGAAGACGCGATACGGCAGCGGGCCGCCTTGGTAGCGAGTGTGGTCTGGAAGTTCACCTGGTTGAGCAGGTAGGTTTCCACGAGCTGAGCCTCGGCGATCGGCGCGGTCACTTCCAGAATAGGCTCGCCCGCGAACACCATTCGCCCCTCGGCAACGGCCCATACATCGCCGGTGAAACGCAAGGCGGCGAGGGAATCGACGGTGTTGTCGTCGAAGCCGATGCGCCGCAAGTACTCTCGATCGTCCGGGTCGAAACCGAACTGTTCCAGCCAATCCAGGCAATCCGGCACGCCAGCCGCGACAAGAAACCCCCGGTTGACGGGCAGATTGCGAACGAAGAGGCTGAAGGTAGCCGGCGCGACCATCTCCCGGCGCAGATAACTCGCCGCCATGTTCAGTTCGTACATGTCTGTCAGCAGCCCACCGGACATACATCGAGCCTGCTCGGCTCACGACCCACACCCGCAGAGGCAAAGGGCCCCTCTGCCGGTGTCGTCGGTCAGTGGCCGCGCTCCTCTCGCACCGACGGCCGCGCCATGACGATCGACACTGGCGTTGATCGCCCGACGCATCACCCAACCGGACAGCAACAACTTTCGCACCTTTGAACAAGCGCTTTCGGCCTGTGGGTGAACGTCGGTGCAGCCTGCGATCCAAGGACTTCTGGCATTGGTTCAGCGACCGATCGTCTCTATTCCCGGGTTCCGCCGGCGAGGAAGAGTGGGCAGTCGAGAGCGGACATGAGCGGGGAGCAGCAGGAGACGACGATGAGTAGACGGGCCAGCCCGCCGCCGTCAGGCGACCGGCCGACACCTACACCTACACCGAATCGTCCGACATGGCGGCTGTGGCTGCTGCTGTTTGGCGTAATGATCATGGCACTGGTTGTGTCGATATGGGTGCCCGGACTCAGGACATCGAAGCCGACCTCACTCAGCCTCACCTATAGCGAGTTCCTGTCCGATGTCGACTCGCATCAGATCAAGACCATCACGATCCAATCGTCCGGCCAAGCTTCGGGCACCTTGAGCAACGGGCACGACTACACCACCACGATCCCCGCGCAGGCCGGTTCCGGACTGTTGGACCGGATGGAGAAGGCCGGTGTGTCGGTGACGGCGTCGACGTCGGCGAGTACCACGTCGGTGTGGTCGTAGGTATTGACCTGGGCGTTGATCATCGGGCCGTTTGTGCTCGTCTTCTGGTGGCTGCAGCGCGTCGGACGCGGAGCCGCGAGCCAACTGGGCGGTGCGATGGGGGTCGGCAAGTCCAAGGCGAAAGTGTTCGATACCGAGCGTCCCCAGACCACATTCGACGATGTCGCCGGCTACACCGGGGCCAAAGCCGAGATCAGCGAGGTCGTAGACTTCCTGCGCGCACCGGAGCGGTATCGCCGCGCGGGTGCGGTCGCTCCCCGCGGGGTGCTGATGATCGGGCCGCCCGGCACCGGCAAGACTCTGTTGGCGCGCGCGGTCGCAGGCGAAGCCGATGTCCCGTTCCTGTCGGTGGCCGGCTCCAGTTTCGTGGAAATGTTCGTCGGCGTCGGCGCTGCCCGCGTACGGGACCTGTTCGCCGAAGCCCGCAAACGGGCCCCGGCGATCGTGTTCGTCGACGAGATCGACGCGATCGGATCGCGCCGCGGCAGCTCGTCACAGATGGTATCCAATGACGAACGCGAACAGACCCTCAACCAATTGCTCTCGGAGATGGACGGATTCGACCCCGCCGTGGGCATCGTCGTGCTGGCGGCCACCAACAGGCCCGAGGTACTCGACCCGGCTCTGCTGCGTCCGGGACGGTTCGACCGGCAGGTCACCATCCCGCTGCCGACTCTCTCCGAACGTGTGTCGATTCTGGCGGTCCACTGCCGCGGCAAGCACCTCGCACCGGATGTCGACATGCAGATCGTCGCCCGTGGCACCCCCGGTTTCTCCGGAGCGGATCTGGCCAACCTCGCCAACGAGGCCGCGATCTGCGCCGTCCGCGACGACCGGAGCGTGATCACAGCCGCGGACTTCGACGCCGCCCGCGACCGAATCCTGCTCGGCCGCCGCGAAGGCTCGAACGTCTTGCTCCCCGAGGAGAAATACGCGGTGGCCGTCCACGAGAGCGGCCATGCCCTGGTCGCCGCGCTGTCCGCGCATGCCGATCCGGTCGCCAAGGTCACCATCCTGCCCGCCGGGCAGACACTCGGCACCACCGAACAACTGCCGCTGGTCGAGCACCACCTCTACAGCGAGGACTACCTCACCGATACCCTGACCGTGCACCTCGGCGGCCGGGCGGCCGAACTGGTCGTATTCGGCCAAGGCTCGACCGGCGCGGCCAACGACCTGGCCCAGGCCACCGAACTAGCCACCAAGATGGTCCGAATATTCGGCCTTTCCGCCGCCCTCGGTCCGGTCGGCTACCCGCAAGGCGGATCGGTATTCCTCGGCGGGGGCGGGTCGGAGCTGTCCAGCCGCCCCTTCGCCGAAGCCACCCAGGCGGCCATCGACACCGACGTGTCCCGCCTGCTACGCGAAGCCGAGCACCGCGCCATCGACCTGGTTGAATCCCACCGAGACGCACTACAGCAACTGGTCACATTGCTGATGGAACACGAAACCGTTGACGGTGCCGACGTTTACGCGCTGGCGGGTGCCGCTGTTCCAGACGGTCGCTCCGGCACTGTTCCGGCCGCCACCGTCGCGCCCCACCGCAATGCCCACACCACGCCAACCCACGCAGTGAACGCTCTGCCTGGTGAGTCCACGCAATCCGCACCGCGAACGTGACAACCGCCGCGAACTATTCGTGGCGCGGTGCCGATCGGTGTGGTGCATTCGCCCACGGTTCGATCCGCATCATCGGTTGGTTCGGGCTCTGGCCCACGGCCAGGTCATCAAGGCCCAGACAGCGATCAGGAGGACTGCGACGGTGGCCAGATACCAGGGCCAGGGGCCGAGTACGTCGAGCAGTGATCGGGTCGCGGGTTTGGCGTTGACGAATCCGTAGTCGGTTCCGGCGATGGTGTTGAAGGTGAAGGCGACCGCCGCCCACGCCATGGTGACTGCGACGGCGATTCGGTAGCTGCGCCAGGTCGGGTGTAGGCCTATGCCCCAGGTCAGGTAGATCGCGGCCCAGACCACGATCAGGTGAATCGCCCAGAAGGCCAGGAACTCGGGGTTCGGGAAGTCCGGGCTCTGCAGCGCTGGGGATACGAGCGCCTGGGTGCTCAGGGTGAGGCACCAGTAATAGGTCAACGCGTAAGCCCAGTGCCGGTGCGACCACAGCGCGTACGCGGCGACCATGGTCGCGAGATCGGTCAGGCGCAGCGGAATGGCGTGGCCGATGGTTGGCGGCACCAGCGCGGCGAGATAGATCATCAGGTACAACGTGAGTGTCGATATGCCGAAGATCCGGCTGAAACGTCGTGCGGCGTCTGTATTCCGGTGAGTACGTCCGATCCGGACGACCGACCCCGCCCCCACCACGAATACGGCCAGCACTATCCAGTGCGACAGTCCGTATGCGGTGAACTCGCGTTGCGCCGACAGTGTGTCCACGGTTGCCAGTGTCAGCCACCTACTGGTCTCATTCAGCGTGAAAAATTCCGTTTCGGCGGTGGCAGGTGAGTGCAGCGTGTCACCTGGTGTAATGACTTTCGTCCCATCGCAAGCTGAGATACTGATCAGCCTTTGACGACACCGAGGGGCACGAGTCGGGCCACTGTCCGACACAGCCCCGCACCTTCGCTGGCGGCGGCGACCGCCGCAATGTCTTTGTATGCCGGTGGGGCTTCCTCGGCGAGGCCCTTCCAGGACGTGCCGCGCACCGCGATCCCCTGCCGCTCGAGGTCGGCTCGTAACATCTTGCCGCTGATGTTGCGCGCCGCGGCGTGTCGGCTCCAGATCCGGCCCGCGCCATGACATGTCGAGTGAAACGCCTGGCCCTGCCGTACTCCGGTGCATACGAACGACGCGGTCCCCATGGTGCCGGGTATCAGTGTGGGCTGACCGGCTTCGGTCAGATCCACAGGAAGATCCGGATGTCCGGGCGGTAGCGCTCTGGTCGCGCCCTTGCGGTGTACGCACAGTTGCCGAGGCCGGCCATCGATATCGTGGGTTTCGATGGTGGCCAGGTTGTGTGAAACGTCGTACACCAGGTCCAGACCAGCGCCGGTTCGGGCGCGGATGATCCGGCGGACGGCATCGGCGAGCAGCTGCCGGTTGGCGCGGGCGTAATTCGTCGCTGCCGCCATCGTGGCCAGATAGTCCTGGCCCTCCGGAGAGTTCACAGGGACACAGGCAAGCTGGCGATCCGGGACCTCGATTCCGTAGCGTCGCATCGCCGATTCCATCAGCCGCAGATGGTCGCCGCAGATCTGATGTCCGAGTCCCCTTGAGCCGCAATGGATCATAACGCACACCTGATCGGCGTGCAGTCCGAAAGCGGTCGCGACCGGTTCGTCGTAGATCTCGGCCACGGCCTGCACCTCGAGGAAATGGTTACCCGACCCGAGACTGCCTACTTGGCCCAGGCCGCGGGCCACCGCGCGGTCACTGACGAGGTCCGGATCGGCTCCTTCGACGCTTCCGTTGTCTTCGCATCTTCGCAGGTCACGGGGCATACCGTGGCCTCGCTCGATAGCGTATACCGCTCCTCGGGTCAAGATTTCGCCGAGCTCGCCGCGGGATACCTGCCACAAGCCGCCGCGTCGGAAGCCGCGTGGGATTGCGGCGTCGAGATCGTCCATGATCGCAGTGAGGTTCGGTATCAAGGCGCTGCGGTCGAGGTCGGCGGCGAGCAGCCGCACACCGCAGGAGATGTCGAATCCGACACCGCCCGGTGACACGACGCCATCGGCGGCGATATCGGTCGCGGCGACGCCGCCGATCGGGAATCCGTAGCCCCAGTGCACATCTGGCATGGCGTAGGAGGCGAGCGCGATTCCCGGGAGGGTGGCCACGTTCACGACCTGTTCGAGGGCTTTATCTGCGGCGATGTCGGGCAGCAGCGCCTGTGACGCGAAAATGATTCCGGGAACCCGCATCTCGCTGTGCCGTTCGATGCGGAACCGGAACGGTGTCTCCTCGATGAGTTCCATGGGCGCTGCCTCAGACATCGATCGTCACCGCGCAACGCCAGCCGTGCGAGTCGGCCCGGAACCGTAACCGGTGCAGCGACACCGCTTTCGGTACCGCACCGCACGGTGTGGCGGCCGCCAGGTCGGCCATCTGGAATCGCATCCGCAATCCGCCGCGTGTCGCGGCCACCTCGGTCGCGATCGGGACCAGGCCTGCCACCTCGGATTGGTAGATCACCTCCTCGAGGACACCGACGAGCATGTTCTCATCGCTGTCGACGGGCACGGTAGTTTCGACGGCCGTCGAGGGGAGGGGCTGTGGGCGATCCACAAAGCTATCCACCAGCGCGGCCACAGCCTCGGCCAGACACTGCTCCCGAGTCGACGCCCACGCCTCGATACGCAGGTCGGCGGTGTGCGGGCTCAATCGATGCCCAGCTGCGGGTTCGTTCATCGCGCGACACCGGTCATGGGATGGCCCACGCGATGCTCGGCGGCGGGTGCAACGCGCCGTTATTGTGCATGGCCGCAATGGTTTCGGCCAGCATCGGGGCGATCGAGCACACCCGGAACTCTGATGGCAGCTGCCGGTGCGCAAGGGCGTCGGTGATCAGCACATGCCGCAGACCGAGTCTGTGCAGGCGGCCGACCGCGCCGTGCGTGGCCGCCACGGTCACATCGGGGGCGGGTCGTGTACGCGCTGTCGTCGCGACCTCGTACGCGACTGGGACACCACCCTGGGGCAGGCCGACGACGACAAGGTCTTCACCACGCAACGGTTGCAGCCGCACCGCGAGTCGTCGGCCGGCATCACCGCGATCGGAAAACCGCATCCGTACCTCCCAGCAGACCTATCAAGCCTGGCTACCAGCCGCGACGTGACGGCAGGTCCCAATGTCGCCAGACCGAGTGTCATTGGTCCCTTACCGATTCGCACGGCACCCGTCCGCAACGGATGGCAACGGCCGGTGTGGGACCAAGGACTCTGCTGACCGGCGACAACTGGATCTGCCCGTGAGTGCGGATCGGCTGAGAGGCTGGGAAGAACCGGTCTTCCAGGAGGTTCCGATGTTCTTCGAGGATCGCAGGGAAGCGGGCCGGCGGCTCGCGGAACGCCTGCCGATGCTGCGTGGAGCGGATGTCGTGGTCTTGGGGCTGCCCCGGGGTGGTGTCCCGGTTGCGTTCGAGGTGGCCCGGTGGCTGCAAGCTCCGATGGATGTCATTGTGGTGCGCAAACTCGGTGTGCCCTATCAGCCGGAGCTCGCCTTCGGCGCCATCGGTGAGGGTGGGATCCGGGTGATCAACGGGGGTGTCGTGGAACAAGCGGCGCTCACCGGCGACGAGATGCGATACGTGGAGCGGCGTGAGCGCGCGGAGCTGGAACGCCGCGCGTCCCTTTTCCGGGCTGGTTGCCCGCGTATGCCGTTGGCGGGCCGGACCGCGGTGATCGTCGACGACGGCGCCGCGACCGGCGCCACGGCCCGCGCTGCCTGCCAGGTTGCCCGAGCACAGGGCGCCGAACGGGTCGTGCTGGCCGTGCCGGTCGCGTCCCAGCAGGCGCTGCATGTCCTGCTTCGGGAGGCCGACGAGGTCATCTGCCTCGAACAGCCGAGTTTCTTCTACGCGATAGGCCAGTGGTATCACCACTTCGATCAGACCACCGACGACGAGGTCGTCGAGCTGCTGCACCGCGCCGCCACCGGTGCGCCGCAGCCGCAACCGGCCGCGGGCGCGGATCCACCGTTGCGCGATGAGGATGTTCGGGTGAAGGCGGGGAAGGCCGACCTCGCAGGCCATCTCACGATTCCCGAGAATCCGATCGGAATTGTCGTGTTCGCGCACGGCAGCGGCAGTAGCCGCCACAGTCCCCGCAATCGTTTTGTCGCAGAGGTACTCCAACGGGTCGGGTTGGGCACGTTGCTGTTCGATCTGCTCACCACGGCCGAGGAATCCGATCGCGCCAATGTGTTCGATATCGACTTGCTCGCGGGGCGGCTTGTCGACGTCACCGAGTGGGTGAGTCGGCAGGAGCATGCCGTGGGTTTGCCGATCGGGTATTTCGGGGCCAGTACCGGCGCTGCCGCGGCCCTGCGCGCAGCCGCCGATCCGCGCGTGCACGTCGCCGCGGTGGTGTCGCGCGGTGGCCGGCCGGACCTGGCTCGCGGCGCCCTGGTCGGCGTGCGGGCGCCGACCCTGTTGATCGTCGGGGATCTCGATTATTTGGTGCTGGATTTGAATTATCAGGCAGCGAAGGCGATGTCGTGCGAGGTTGTGGTGTCCGAGGTACCCGGTGCGACGCATCTGTTCGAGGAGCCGGGCACTCTGCGCCGGGCCTCCGAACTCGCACGAGACTGGTTCACCACCCGGCTGCGCGCCGCCCCGGCATCCGCGCCGGCGGGCTCGGCATGAACCGGACAGCTGCACAGGTGACGTGCCCGTCGCCGAACCTGCACTCGTAGAGGCGTTTCCGGCCGACGCTCATGGGCCTTCTGTCTGTTGCGCGGTATGGCTCAGGTCTTCCGAGCTGAGCACGTAGGCATCGGGCCCGGGATAGATCAGCACCCGATGTCCGGTGTCGGTCCAATGCACCAGATACGGCGGTTCCCCGGCCTCTCCGTGCACCTCCTCGATGAGGCCGCGTCGGGCGGTTCCGCTGATGGTGTGGTGTTCGGCGATCAGCCAGTCGCCTGGTTTGGCATACATGATCCGAACCTTCCTGTATTGCTCGACGATCGACTTCATCGTGACCGGAGCCGCCCATGCGCGAGTAGGGCCGGAGGTCCTGCGATGCGTGGCAAGCTGTCGTCACGTCGAGGCGTGGTTGTGCTGGTCGTGATGGGGCGGAAGCGGACTGTTGTGACGGCATGGCCCCGATCACCACGCTGTCGCCGGCCTACCGGCACCACACCGGTGGCGCGATGTGCCGACCCGTCATCCACTGCTGGCCGACCTCGACTGTCGGCATGTTTTCTTGGCCAGAAATCGGCGCAGGCGGTGCAGCGGCCAGGTGTTGATGACCTCGCCGGGTTCCACCCAGCCGCGCTGTGCCGTGGCTATGCCGTAACGCATGTGGTCGAGGTGGGGGACGGCGTGGGCGTCGGTGTCGATGGCGAAGACGACACCGTGCGTGCGGGCCCTGGCGATCAGCTCGTCGCCGAGGTCGAGGCGATCCGGAAAGGCGTTTATCTCCAACGCGGTTCCGGTTCTGGCGGCGGCGGCGAAGACGGCGTCGGCGTCGAATTCGACGGGCGCGCGGCGGCCGATGATGCGGGTGCTGGGGTGGCCGATGATATTGACCAGCGGATGTTCGATCGCGCTGATGAGGCGGCGAGTCATCGCAGCGGCGGACTGGTCGAAATGCGAGTGCACCGACGCGATGAGAATGTCGAAGCCGGACAGGAATTCGTCGTCCCAATCCAGGCCGCCGTCGGCGGCGATATTCAGCTCGGAGCCGTGCAGCACCTCGATGCCGCAGCGTGGGGCGAGTTCACGCAGTTCGCGGCGCTGCGCGAGGGCTTTGTCACGGGTCATGCGCTGCATGGCCAGCAGCGGGGCGTGATCGGTGATGGCGCAGTAGCGGTAGCCGTGCGCGGCGGCCGCGGCGACCATGTCCGCGGCGTCGGCGAGGCCGTCGGTGAGGTCGGTGTGGATGTGCAGATCGCCTGCCAGGTCCGCGATTTCGATCAACCGTGGCAGCCGGCCCGCCGCCGCGGCCTCGATCTCACCGCGGTCCTCGCGCAGAGTGGGCGGAATCCAGTCCAGCCCGAGGGCTCGATAGATTTCTTGCTCTGTGGCCGCCGGCTGCGGCCGATCGTTCCCGGGAGCGAACAGCCCGTATTCGCTGAGCTTCAGTCCGGCCCGGACCGCGAGCTGCCGGACGTGCACATTGTGGGCCTTGGATCCGGTGAAGTACAGCAGCGCCGCGCCCCACGCCGAGGTGGGTACGACGCGCAGATCGACCTGAAGTCCCTGGGTCGTCAGAATCGAGGACTTGGTGGGGCCGTGCGCGAGCACACGATCCACCAGCGGTAGCGTGCAGAAGTGCGCCATGACCGAGTCCGGGTCGTCGTCGGCCGCGGCCAGCAGGTCGATATCGCCCACGGTGTCGCGCATCCGGCGTAGTGACCCGGCATGGTCGGCCCGGCTCACCTGCGGCAACTGCCGGAGTTGGCCGAGCAGGTCCTCGGCGATGCCCAGCGCGACCGCGAGCGGAATGCGTCCGGCGGCTTCCTGCATGCGCCGAATCGATTGCGCGAGATTGTGTTCACTGATTTCGCCCCAGCCCCTGAGCGCGCGCAGGCGCTGCTCGTGCAGCGCGGTCATGAGCTCCGGCAGTGAGGAGATACCCAGTTCCTCGTAAACCTGATGCGCCCGGCGCGGCCCGAGTCCGGGAATGCCGAGCAGGGCGCGCAGTCCCGCGGGCAGTTGGGCATGCAGATCCTCGAGCGCCGCGATGCGGCCGGTGCGGCGCAGTTCCAGCACCCGGTCGGCGGTGTGCGCGCCTACGGCGGGAATCGCCATCAGCCCCTTGCGATCCAAGGTATCGATGTCGAGGTGGTAGCCGCCGATGGAGCGGGCCGCCTTCTCGTAGGCGCGCACCCGGTACGAATCATCCCCGGAGATGGCGATCAGATCGGCCATCTCCTGTAATGCCTGGGCCGCGACCTCGTTGGACCGCATCGCCGTTCATCCCCTCCAGCCGGCAGGAGCACTCGTGTGCCGAGTGTGCGCCGAGCAGCGTCCGCCTCGGCAGGGGCCGAAGTCGGGCGCCGGCGAGGACTTTCGGCCCGCAGGGCGCGCTCCGCTCAGGTGTCGTGACCAGGACCAAAGGCCGCATCGCCCACTGATCGACCAGCGGATCGTGGACTCGTCAGGGCAATCCGATATCAGGTCGGGGCATGGTGCGGGCGTAGCGGCCGCTGTCGCGCCCACCCCGTCACGGCGATGGCCGGGAGGGAGGCTCCCAGGTGGTTGATTCGTTCTCCGAGCGCGGCTCCGGACGGCCGGAATCGGCTTCCGGGCCGATGGCGAGTGACGAGCGTGCCACCCTTGTTCTCTCGTTGGTCCGCGAGCTGGTGGCCGAGGTTCGTCCCCATGGGTTTCGGGTGGCCGTCACGCTCGACAGCCGGTTCGACGATCTGGGCATCGGCAGTCTGGAACTGGCCGAGCTGCTACAACGTGTGCAGGCCGCGGTGCGGGTGGTGGTGCCCTCTCACATCTTGACCAGTGCCGAGACTCCGCGAGATCTGTTGCGTGCTCTCGAACGCGGCCGCAGTCCGGTGGGCGAGGAGGGGCACGCCGTCTCGCCGCCCGCCACTGCCGCGGGCGGCGCGGCGCCGGTGGAGGCGTCGACGGTGGTCGAAGCCCTCGCCCTCCATGCGCACGCGACGCCGGATCGATTGCACATTCGAATTCTCGACGAGTCGGGCAGGCCCGAGGATCTGACCTACGGGGCTCTCTACCGCGAGGCCGCGGCGGTCGCGGCCGGTTTACTGGCGCGCGACATCGCACCCGGCGATCGAGTTGCTCTCATGCTGCCGACCAGCCGGGCGTACTTCGTCACCTTCGCCGGCGTAATGCTCGCCGCGGCCGTGCCGGTGCCGCTGTATCCACCGTCCCGCCCTTCCCAGCTGGCGGATCATCTGAGGCGTCACATCGGCATCCTGTCCAACGCCGGGGCCACGCTCCTGGTCACCGTGCCCGAGGCCATTGCCCTCGGCCAGTTGCTGCGCTCGAGCGTCGACGGCCTGCGCGAGGTCGTCGTCCCGGATGACCTCGACGCGTCCTCCACCGGTGATCTTCCGCGGCCCCGGTCCCTGGATCTCGCTCTGGTCCAATACACCTCGGGTAGTACCGGCGAGCCCAAAGGCGTCGCACTGACCCATGAGAACCTAGTGGCCGACATCAGGGCGATGGGGCGGGCCGCGGGAGTGTCGGCGGCGGACACGTTCGTCAGTTGGCTGCCGCTGTACCACGACATGGGTCTGATCGGGGCATGGCTCTCACCCTTGTATTTCGGCATCCCGCTGGTGGTTATGGGCCCTCAGGTGTTCTTGGCCCGACCGGCGCGGTGGCTGAGGGCGATCCACACCAACCGGGGCACGATTTCCGCCGGTCCGAACTTCGCCTACGAGCTTTGCCTCACCAGGATCGATGACTCCGAGCTCGAGGGCATCGACCTCGGTTCGTGGCGGTTGGCCTACAACGGCTCCGAGCCCGTGAGTCCCGCGACCATTCAGCGATTCGGCCTCCGCTTCACCCGGTTCGGACTGCGGCCGACCGCTATGACACCGGTGTACGGGCTCGCCGAAACCTCGGTCGGGCTGACCTTCCCGCCGCTGGAACGCACGCCCCTCATCGACCGCATCGACCGTGAGGAGTTTCTCCGTTCCGGACGAGCTGTCCCCGCCGAACCCGATGCCCCACAGGCCCTGTCCTTCGTCGCCTGTGGCAGACCACTGCCAGGACACGAGGTGCGGATCGTGGACCGTGCGGGTATCGAGTTGGCCGACCGCTGTGAGGGGCGTATCGAGTTCCGAGGCCCGTCGGCGACAGCCGGCTACTTCAACAACCCGGACGCGACCCGCTCGCTGTTCCGCGGCGACTGGCTCGACAGTGGCGACCTGGGCTATCTGGCCGGGGGCGACCTCTACGTCACCGGCCGTGTCAAGGATGTGATCATCCGCGCCGGGCGCAATCTGCACCCCGCCGAACTCGAAGAGGCCGTCGGCGATCTCGAGGGCGTCCGCAAGGGCTGTGTAGCCGTGTTCTCCGCTCCGGACCGTCATGGCGGTTCCGAGCGGCTGGTGGTGATGGCCGAAGTCCGAACTCCCGGTGATCAGGCCACAGCATCCCTACGCAGCCAGATCATCTCGAAGACGGTGGACCTGCTCGGTGCGGCCCCCGACGACGTGGTGCTCGCGCCACCGCACACGGTGCCCAAGACTTCGAGCGGCAAGATCCGGCGGGCCGCCAGCCGAGAGAAATACGAGCAAGGGAAGATTCATGCGCCGTCGCGGCCGGTGTGGTGGGAGCTGACGCGGCTGTGGCTGCGTGCGGCAGGACCGTCCGTGCGCCGCTCCTGGCAGAGCGCGGTCACCGTCCTCTTCGCCGCCTACGCATGGATGCTGTTGCTGCTGCTGGCGGCACCGGTGGTCATCATGCTGGCACTGCTGCCGAGTGTGCCCCCGCGCTGGGCGACGATCCGTGTGGCGGCCCGGATCCTCGCCCGCCTCACCGGAACCGACGTCGCCGTGCACGGCCTCGAACACTTGCCGGAGGGACCGTTGATCGTCGTGCCGAACCATCAAAGCTGGCTCGACGGACTCGCACTGGCCGCAATGCTGCCGCGCACCTGGTGTTTCATCGCGGGCGAGCTGTTCCGCGATCGGCCGCTCAGTGGATTCGTGCTCAGGCGCCTCGGGGCGGAGTTCGTTGAACGACATGAACGCGGGCAGGGCGTTGCCGACACCGGCCATCTCGTCGGCCGCGTCCGAGCCGGGCAGTCGCTGGTGATCTTCCCGGAGGGCGCGGCGTCTCGCACTGCCGGAGTGCGGCCTTTTCATATGGGCGCGTTCGTTGTCGCGGCCCAGACCGGCGCGGTCGTCGTTCCGATCGGTATCCGCGGCACCCGGACGATTCTGCGTCCCGGACACCGTTTTCCGCGGCGAGGCTCGATCGACATCGCGGTGGGCCGGGCGAACCGCGCGATGGGCATCGACTGGGCGGCGGCAGTTCTATTGCAGGGCACCACACGTGACGCTGTCCTGCGCCTCTCGGGCGAACCCGACGTCGAGTGACACGCACCGACTGGGTCCAGTGATCATCCCACGTCGGAGGGACGGTTCCCCGGTTACCGGCTCTCGCACGACTCGGCGTCGGTGCAGCGCAGCACCTGGCCGGGGCGGGTGCCGGAACGGTAGACGGTGATGCCCTTCGCGCCGGCCTGCCAGGCGCGCTGGAAGACCCGGCGTACGTCGTCGGGGGTTGCGGATTCGGGGAGGTTGACCGTCTTCGAGACCGCGGCGTCGGTGTGGCGTTGGACGGCGGCCTGCATCCGGATGTGCCAGATCGGCTCGATTTCGTATGCGGTGACAAATGTACGGCGGAGCTCATCCGGCAGTCCGGTCGCATCGGAAGCTGTTCCGGTAGAGCGGATTTCGTCTTCCAAGACGGTGGACCACGCCCCTGCGGCCGTGGCGCGTGCCCGGAACAGGGGATCGATATGCGGGAAGTCGCGTCCGAGGATATGCCGGGTGTAGGCAAGGCCGTAGAGGGGTTCGATGCCCGCGGAGGTGCCTGCGATCAGCGAGATGGTGCCGGTGGGTGCGATCGAGGTGACCTGTGCGTGGCGCATGGGGGCCCCGGTGGCCCACCGGCTGTGGGGGAACAGCGGGAACGGGCCGCGCTCGGCGGCCAGCTGCCGGGAGGCGGCGTGCGCCCAGCGGGCGATGCGCGCCATGAGCCCGCCGGTGAAGTGGACGGCGTCGGTGCTGTCGTACGGGAGGCCCAGGGCGGCAAGCATTTCCGCGAGACCCATGACCCCGAGGCCGATCTTGCGGGTGGCACGCGCGGCGGCGGCCAGTTCGGGCACGGGATACTCGGACACGTCGAGCACGTCGTCGAGGAAGCGGACCGCGATCGCGACAACCTGTGCGAGCCGCTGTTCGTCGAGGCCCTCGCCGGTGACGAAGCGGGCGAGATTCACCGATCCGAGCGTGCAGGACTCGTACGGGGCCAGCGGTACCTCGCCGCACGGGTTGGTGGTCCGCAACGCGCCCAGATCCGGGACCGGGTTGGCGCGGTTGACCGCGTCGAGGAACAGCAGTCCCGGTTCGCCTCCGCGCCAGGCAAATTCGGCGATCCGATCGAACAACTCGCGAGCCCGGACCTCCCGGACGAGGCGGCCGGAATGCGGATCGATGAGCCGATGCGCGCGATCCTGGTCCGCGGCGTGCAGAAACTCGTCGGTGACCGCCACCGACAGGTTGAACGTGGGCAGGGCCTCCCGGTCGGATTTGGCCGCGACGAACTCCTCGATGTCGGGGTGATGCGCGTCGAGCACCGCCATATTGGCCGCCCGGCGGCGCCCGCCCAGCCGGACCACCTGTGCCGCCGCGTTGTAGAGGCCGATGAACGACACCGGTCCGCTGGCGGTGCCGCCACTCGCGGTGCGTGCGCCGCGCGGGCGTAGCTCGGAGAACGAGTATCCGGCACCCGCCCCGCTCCGGTGCAGCAATGCGGCGGTACGCAAGGTGGAGAAGATGGACTCCAGCGAATCGGCGATCGGGAGAACGAAGCAGCCCGAGAGCACGCCGAGCGAGGTCCCGGCGTTCATGAGAGTCGGTGAGTTGGGCAGGAATTCGCGGGCACGCAGCACCGCGGAGAAGCGCTCGGACCAGAGGGCCGATTCTCCTGGTCGATATTCGTCCTCGGCGCGGGCGACATGGGCCGCCACGCGATCCATCATGCCGCCGGGGGTTTCGCGGACGATGCCGGCGTCGTCGCGAAGCAGGTAGCGCCCGGCGAGCACGGCCTGAGCCGCCGGATCGAGCCCGAGATCGTCGATCACGGCGTGCGGGTTCCCGGCTCGGAGATCGCTCATCGCGTGACGACCCGGGGGAAAGTCGTTGCCGTATCGCGGGATACGATCTCGGTTCCGGGCGGGTCCGGGACCACCAGCACCGGGCAGGGCGCGTGGCGGACGAGATCCTGGGTGATGCTGCCCAGACGCGCCGTATGAGCGGACTCGGGATCATGCCCGATCACGACCAGTTGCGCAGTGGCGCCGAGGCGTTCGACCACGGTCGCGGCATCGCCGACCACCGTGACGGGCCGCACCTCCACATCGGGGAAGTCGCGGCGATACTGCCGCAGCTGGGCGTCGGGGACGACCGAGGTCGCCGCATGGTGATCGGGCGGAAGCCCCGACCACATCGCGTCATCGGGTGGTGACGCCCACTGCCGCCCCTGCCATACCCGCGCCACGGTGACATCCGTGCCGCGGTCCCGTGCCGCACGGAACCCGGCGAGCAGGGCCGCACGGGCTGTGTACCAGGTGCCGACCACGACCAGGATCGAACCGTGCTCGGCTGCGGGCCGTCCGACCAGCGCGACCGGGCAGCTCGCCTCACGGGTCACCGCCAGCGCGGTGGATCCCAGCACCATGTGGGAGAGAAACCCGACATCCCGGGCGCCCAGTGCGATGACCATCGCGGACCGCGAGAGCTCGACGAGCACACGATCGGCCTGCCCTCGTAGCACGGCGGTGCTGATCTCGAGCGGGTCCGCACCCTCACCAGCGGGGTGCCGCGTGAGTATCGCGGAGCGCGTGTCCTCGAGTGCCGCGTGGGCCTCCCGGTGCCGTTGCCCGCCCGGCCGGAATGCGGGTTTGTCGATCGCGGGCACGACCGAGACCAATCGCAGTGGCGTATGCCGGGCGATGGCCTCGGCCGCGGCCCACTCGGCGGCGCGCACGGCCACCCGCGAGCCGTCGATGCCGGCGACGACCGGACCGGGTTCAGCGGTCACCGCGGCGGGGATGTTCGTCTCCATGAAGCCAGGGTTCGCCGCGTCGCTCCCGTCGGCTAGAGACCGCGCACCCGCGATCGCGGGACCAAAGTCACCGGCGAAGGGACCACCGTCCCCGGCAGCGACGACTCGATGCCCTATAGAACCTGTGGTCCGGAGCGTGAAATCTAGTGTGTCAGAACAGTTTACCTCTCGAAGGAGGGATCATGAGCCTGCTGTCCGTACATCGTCAGCCCGGTTCGCTGCTGCCCGACCTCGCCGAGTTGTGGAACGCCGTGGCGCCGCCCGCCATCCCGATGCTCGGTACCCACCTGATGCGCGTCGAGGACACCCTCGAGGAGGGGCGTTACCTGGTGCGCGCCGAGATTCCCGGTGTGGACCCGGCCAAGGACATCGAGGTGTCCGTGCATCAGGGGGAGCTGACCATCAAGGCCGAGCGGACCGAGAAACACGAGGCGAAGGGACATTCGGAGTTCACCTACGGCTCCTTCCTCCGCACTGTCGTCCTGCCGCCGGGGGCTCAGGAGGAAGGCATCGACGCGAGTTACGCCAAGGGCATCCTCACTGTCAGTGTTCCCATCGGTGAACCCGAATCCCCCGTCAAGACAGTCGAAGTCAAGTCCGCTGAGTGACATCCCGGCCCCGCGAACCGGACGGGCCCACACCCGAGAGAAGGCGGCCGATGCCGATCGTGACCTTGACCATGAATCCCGCGATCGACATCGCCGCCGGTGCGGACCACATCCGGCCGACCTCCAAGACCCGCTGCACGCCACCGCGATTCGATCCCGGCGGTGGCGGAATCAACGCTGCACGCACCATCGCGGCTCTCGGCGAGCCGGTGACCGCGATCTTCCCGGCGGGCGGCCCGTCGGGGCGGCAGCTCGAGGACCTGGTCCGTGACGCCGGAGTCCCGATGCGATCGATCCCGATCGCCGGCCATACCCGCGAGAACCTCGCGGTCACCGACAACGGAACCGGCGACCAGTTCCGATTCGTGTTTCCGGGACCCCGGGTGACCGCGCCGGAACTGCATCTCTGCTTGAGCGAAATCGAACGCGCGGCAGTCGGTTCCCACTATGTGGTCGCGAGCGGCAGTCTGCCGCCGGGCGTCCCAGACGACCTCTATCAGACTCTCGCGGACCTACTGCGCGACCTGGGCGTCCGTCTGATCCTGGATACGTCGGGTGCAGCGCTGCGCGCGGTGCGGCGTGGGGTCCATCTCCTGAAACCGAGTGTGCGTGAGCTCGCCGAGCTCGTCGGTCATCCGCTGCCCGACCGCAAGTCGCAACTCGCGGCCGCGCGGGAGCTCATCCTGGCGGGAGTCTGCGAGATCGTGGTCGTGTCGCTGGGGGCGAGCGGCGCGCTGGCGGTGACGCGCCACGACGACGAGTGGTTCCCGTCGCTCGAGGTGACCGTCCGCAGCGGTATCGGGGCCGGCGACGCCATGGTGGGCGCCATGACGGTCGGCCTGTCACGCGGCAACCCCGTCGACGACGCGGTGCGGCTGGGCATCGCCGCCGCCACCGCCGCCCTGATCACGCCGGGCACCCGGCCCGGCCATCCCGCCCGCATCGCCGAGCTGTACCAGCAAGAACCTGAGACCCGGCCGAGCTGCTTCTCACCGGCCGGCACGGGCCGCCCCGAAACGCCTGTTCCACAGAGGAGGACGTGATGACACACGAGGACTACGACGATCCGCACCAATTGGCCTCGGCCGGTGTCGTGGTCGGAGTGGACGGATCGCTCGGATCGGAGCTCGCCCTGCGCTGGGCCGCGAGCTATGCCGCCCAGCGCCGCCGGGAGCTGCAGATCGTGCACGCCCTCGATCTGGGCGGAGTCAGCAGTTCCGGAAGTCCCTCCGGGGTGGTGCCGCCGTCGGTGGTCGACGCGGCGCGGGCACGGGGGCAGCAGCTCGTTCGCGAGGCCGAGGAGATGGCGCTGCGGATCGAACCCGGATTGCGGACCGCGACACGGCTTTCGGCGACCAATGCGAGCAGACTGCTGGTGGAGCTGAGCGCGGCCGCCTACGCGGTGGTGCTCGGAGCGACCGGAAACGCCGGGACGTTCATCCATCTGGGATCCACGCTGTTCGCCGTCACCTCCCATGCCCACAGTCCTGTGATCGTGGTGCGCCCGGATCCGGATGCGCACGACACCCTCCGCGAGTCCGGACCGGTCGTCGTCGGCGTCGACGGCAGCCCGGTCAGCGAGGCCGCCATCGCCACGGCCTTCGCCGAAGCCGCCGAACGCCACACCGACCTGGTCGCCGTACATGTCTGGAGCGATTGGAATTTCGGCGAATACCTCGGCGACCGAGCCACCGCTGACCTCGGCGAGGTGGACGGACTCGAGGAAGCTCTGCTGACCGAACGACTGGCGGGCTTCCAGGAGAAATATCCGGACGTGCAGGTGACCCGCCGCATCTATGTGTCCGCCCCGGCCGACACGCTGCGAGGGTGGTCGAAACACGCGCAACTGGTCGTGGTCGGCAGCCGCGGCCGTGGTGGTTTCGCCAGCATGCTCCTGGGTTCCACGGCGCACACGCTGGTCCAGCACGCCCATTGCCCGATCATGGTTGTCCGTCCCGCGGAATGAGCCGAGCAGCCGCCGAATCAGGAGACGTCATGGAAGAGAATGCTGTTCCCGCAACGAGTTTCGAGCATTCGGATCACGATGATCTGGGGATCGTCGTCGGCACGGACGGATCCGAGATCTCCTATCAGGCGGTGATGTGGGCCGCCGTCGAAGCCGACATGCAGGGCTGCCCGCTGCATATCGTCACCTCGTACGCGAACCCGATCGTGGCGGGGGCGACGGAACAGAACCCCCACGACAGGCGTGACCTGCGGCAGCGGGGACAGCAGGTGCTCGCCGACGCCGCACGTATCGCCGCCCACGCCGTGCCGGGGGAGAGCCTGCACATCAGGACCGAATTGATCTTCGACATGATCATCGGCGCGCTGATCGAGCGCTCGCGACGGGCGCGGCTGCTGGTGGTCGGCAATCGGGGGCTCGGCGCGATCGGGCGGGCGGTGCTGGGGTCGGTGAGTACCGCGCTGGCCCGGCAGGCGCACTGTCCGGTCGCGGTGGTGCACGGTGTTTCGGAGACGGACCTGGCGTCGGCGTCGAAGCCGGTGGTGGTCGGGGTGGACGGATCGGCGAACAGCGTGCCGGCCATCGAGCTCGCCTTCGGGGAGGCGTCTCGGCGCAAGGCCGACCTGATCGCGGTGCAGGCGTGGAGTGATACGGGTGGCTTCGACCTGCCCGTGATGGGGTGGGAAGCGATCCGCAAGACCCAGGATGTGCTGCTGGAAGCGGCCCTCGCCGGCTACGCCGCGCGCTGTCCGGAGGTCACCGTGCACCGGGTCGTGTCCTCCGATACCCCGGTGCGCGCACTGCTGGAGGAGGCCGAGAACGCGCAGCTCGTGGTGGTCGGCAGCCACGGACGGGGCGGATTCGCCGGGATGGGGCTGGGCTCGGTGAGCACCGCGCTGCTGCATCTGGCACAGTGCCCGGTCCTGGTCGTCCGTCGGCCATCGCAAACCCGGGCCGAAGAACCCGCCGGGCAGTGACTTTCGGCCGTCACCGGCGGCCTGTCGCACGGGCCATGCTGAGTGAGGGCACGAGATTTCCGAGGAAGGACAGGCGATGTCGACTCTCCCCGATCACGACACCATCCGCGCCGCCGTGGCGCTGGCGGTGCGGGCGCCGTCGGTGCACAACACCCAGCCGTGGCTGTGGCGGGTCGGCGACACCACGGTGCACCTCTACGCCGACGACAGCCGCCGGCTGCCCTACACCGATCCGGACAGCCGGGAGCTGGTGGTGAGTTGTGGTGCGGCGCTGCATCATCTGCGCGTGGCATTGCGCGCGGTCGGCTGGGATACGGTCGTGCACCGGTTCCCGAACCCCGCCGAGCCGAGACACCTCGCCGCCCTGGAACTCCACCACGCCGAGCCCGACGCGACCGCTACGCGTCTGGCGCGCGCCATTGCCAGGCGGCGCAGCGACCGTCGCCGGTTCACCTCGTGGGAGGTGCCGCCCGCGCAGGTAGCCGCGGTCGTCGCCGCGGGCGCGGACGTACCGGGAGTGCAGGTCCGGGAGGTCGACACGAACGGGGAGCACGCGCGACTGCTGCGCGCTTTCGTCGACGCCGCGACCGCGCACCGCGGTGACGCCGGCTACAACGCCGAGCTGGCGGAATGGAGCGGTCACCACGCCAGCGCGCAGGGCGTACCCGCGCGCAACGCGGTGGTTCCGCCGGATGCGACGGTCCGGCCGTTCGGCGACCCCCGCCTGCCCGAAGCGGTGGTGAGTGACACCGAGGAGGCCGCGCGAATGCTGTTGGTGTGCACCGCCTCGGATGATCTGCGGGGCTGGCTGCGCGCCGGCGAGGTGGCGAGCGCGGTATTGCTCGAGGCCACCGCGCGGGGTCTGGCCACCTGCTCGCTGAGCGAACCCCTCGAAGTCACCAGTGTGCGTACTCGGATCCGCCGGGATCTGCTGGGCGACTTCGGTTATCCGCAGCTGATCATCCGGATGGGCTGGGCGGTGACCAGCGCCGCACCGGTGCCCGCCACACCCCGGCTCCCGCTCGAGGACGTCGTTCGTCCGCTCGAATCCCTGAGCCTGTCGGGTGAGCAATAGCGAAGACACGAGAGTCAGGAGCGCACAAATGACTGAAGACCTTGCCCCGCAGGCGGATCCGAATCCACCGATCGTCGTCGGCGTGGACGGCTCGGCCGTCTCCTACCAGGCGGTGGCCTGGGGGGCGCTGGATGCCGCGCGGCACGGAGCCCCCTTGCACATCGTCACATCGATCTGCGCGCCGACCGGGCTGCCGCCGACCGCCGTGCTCGATGCCCCCGCTATCGCGTCGCTCGAACTGGACGGCGAACGCGTCGTGGGTGAGGCGACCCGCATCGCGTCCGAGACGCTGCCCGGCGAAGGGGTCGAGATGTCCTCGGAAGTCACCGAGGAGCCGATCATCTCGCGCTTGATGGACCTGTCGCGGGACGCCCGGATGGTTGTGCTCGGCAGTCGCGGACTCGGTGCGCTCCGGCGTGGGCTGCTGGGGTCGGTCGCCATGGCGGTGACCCACCACGCGCACTGCCCGGTCGCCGTCATCCACACGACCGCGGCCGCGGATCCGGTATCGGCGCGGCAGCCGGTGCTGGTCGGCGTCGACGGCACCCCGAACAGCGTTGCGGCGCTGGAACTCGCGTTCGAGGAGGCATCGCTGCGCAAGACCGGCCTGACCGCTCTGCACGCCTGGAGCGACGTCAGCGGACCCTACCTGCCGATGTCGGGGTGGGAGACCATCGAGGAGCAGGAGCGGGCGACCTTCGGCGAGGAGATGGCCGGATACGCCGAACGTTATCCCGATGTCGCGGTGCGGCGAATCCTGGTGAAGGATCGCCCGGTTCGGTCGATGCTGGACGAATCCGAACACGCGCAGCTGGTGGTCGTCGGCAGCCACGGGCGCGGTGGCTTCGCCGGCATGCTCCTGGGCTCCACCAGCAACGCCCTGCTGCACAGCGTCGACTGCCCGATTGTCATCGTGCGCGGCAAGTGACCGGATCACTCGGCGGCGGCCGGTTCACCCCAGCGGTACCGCCCAGTGCAGCAAGGTTCCCTTTCCCTCGGGGTTGCGGCCGAAGGAGAAGGTTCCGCCCATCTCCTCGGCCCGGCGCTGCAGGTTGTGCAGCCCGCTCGGGGTGATGTTCTCGGGGATCCCGCAGCCGTCGTCGGCGATCAGCACGGTCAGATCGTCGGAGACGTCGATGGTCACCGAGACGGTCGCGGCCCCGGCGTGTCGCACCGCATTGGAAACCGCTTCGCGCACCACGGCTTCGGCATGGTCGGCGAGTTCGGCCGCCACCACCGACAGCGGCCCGGTGATGCGCAACGACGTGCGCAGGCCGGTATCGGCGGTGTGCGTGCGGATCACCTCCTCGATCCGCTGCCGCAGCCGGGTGCTGCTCGCCGCGCCGCCGTGCAGGTCGAAGATCGAGGTGCGGATCTCCTGGACCACGTCCTGCAATTCGTTGATGACGTCCGAGATCCGGTCGCGCACTTCGGCCGAACGGGCGCGGGCGACGGTGCCCTGCAGGCTCAGACCGGCCGCGAAGAGCCGCTGGATGACATGGTCGTGCAGGTCGCGGGCGATGCGGTCGCGATCGGTCAGCACGTCGAGTTCGCGCATGCGCTGCTGGGCCTCGGCCAGCTGGATCGCCAGCGCGGCCTGATCGGTGAAAGCGCCTGCCAGTTCCTGTAATTCGTCCGCGAACGGGGGAGCGCCGGCCGGGCGGACCATGACCAGCACGCCGAAGGTCGACTCCTGGGTGTTGAGCGGCAGGATCAGCGCGGGTCCGGCGTCGAGCGCGATGTCGAGACCGAGATCGTCGCTGTTGTCGAGGCGCAGGGCCAGACCCTGGCGGAACGCTCGTCCGATCGCCGTCCCGGACGTCTGGACCATTCCGGTGTGACGGTGATCGTCCGGACCGGCGCACTTGCTGATCCGTAGCCCCTCGGCGTCGGCGTGGTTGCTGTCGGTTTCCTCGTCGACGGCGAGGAACGCCCATTTCGATTCGGTGAGGGTGCGCGTGTGCGTGACGAGGTGCGTGAGCACTTGCTCAGGATCGGTTCCGGCCAGGAATTCGGTGGCGATGTCGCGGGTGGCTTCGATCCAGGCTTGGCGGGTGCGGGTGGACTGATAGAGCCTGGCGTTGTCGATCGCGATTCCGGCGGCCGCGGCGAGGGCCTGCACGATGACCTCGTCGTCCTCGGTGAAGGGTTGGCCGCTGGACTTCTCGGTCAGATACAGGTTGCCGAAGATCTCGTCGCGGATCCGGACGGGCACGCCCAGGAAGGTCCGCATCGGTGGGTGGTGGTCCGGAAAGCCGACCGACGAGGGATGATCGGCGATGTTGTCCAGGCGGATCGGCTTGGGCTGGCTGATCAGCAGACCCAGCACGCCGCGGCCCTCCGGGAGATCGCCGATCCGGGCTCGCATCTCCTCGTCGATGCCCTCGTAGATGAACTGTTCGAGCTGATCGTCCGCGCGCACGCCGAGCGCGCCGTAGCGGGCGTCGACGAGGCTGATAGCGGTGTGCACGATGGTGCGCAGGGTTTGGTCCAGATCGAGCCCCGAGGTCACCGAGAGCATCGCCTCGACCAGACCATCCATGCGGTCGCGAGCGTCGATGATCTGTTCGACGCGGTCCTTGACCTCGGTCAGCAATTCCCGCAGCCGCAGCTGGGAAAGGGTGTCGCGTACCGAGTAGGAGCCGTCGGTAGGCTCAACGGTCATTTCCTGGCTTCCCTGCACTCGTGTCGGGCGCGCGCAACTGGTTCCGTTACGGCTGTTCCAGTTTAGGCACGCGCGCGACGACGATGGTGCAGGTGAGTGACTCGCGGCGTTACCGCCGGTCCGGCTGGGCCAGCGCGCGATCCAGGAGCACGCGCCGTTCGGCGGCTGCGACGGCGCGCCGGGTGCGCTGGACCGCATCGGGCGAGACGGACACCGACGTGATGCCCGCACGTACCAGATGCTCCACGAATTCCGGACGGGTGGACGGCGCCTGGCCGCACAGCGACGAGGTGATGCCGAGCCGGCGGGCGGTGGTGACGATCTGCTCGATGGCGTCCAGCACCGCCGCATCGGATTCGTCGAACAGTTCGGCACACTCCTCGGAATCGCGGTCCACGCCCAGCATGAGCTGGGTCAGATCGTTGCTGCCGATGGAGATTCCGTCGATCCCCAGTTCCACGTACTCCGGTAGCCGGTACATCACCGACGGCACCTCGGCCATGACCCAGCGGTGCAGGCCGCGCTGGCGTCCGAGCGGGCTCGCGTCGACGAGCTCGAGGCACTGCTCGAGTTCCCAGCGGGTGCGGACGAACGGGATCATCAGGTGCACGTTCGGGGTCTGTTCGCGCACGCGTGCGAGCGCGGCCAGTTCGAGGCGGAACATCTCCGGCTGGCGGACGTAGCGGTAGCAGCCCCGGAACCCGATCATCGGGTTGTGCTCCTGGGGCTCGTAGCGGTCGCCGCCCTCGAGTGCCCGGAACTCGTTGCTGCGCATATCACTTGCCCGATAGACGACCGGGCGCGGCGCGAAGGCGGAGCTGATCCGGTGGATGGAGGCCGTCATGCTCTGGATGAACTTCTCGTCCTCGCCGCGGGCGATGAGATCGCGGGGATGGCGGCCGCCGAGCGCCTGGGTCAGCAGCACCTCGGCACGCAGCAGGCCGACTCCGTCGGCGTCGGTGGCCGCGGCGCGTTCGGCGGCTTCGGGCAGCGCCAGATTCACGTAGACGCGGGTCGCGGTGGTCTCGGGTGCGGTGGCCTCGGGGACCGGGCGCGGCACCGCGGTGGTCGTGGCCGGAAGCAGGCTTCCGGCGTACACCTGGCCTGCGGACCCGTCGACGGTGACCTCCTGGCCGGTGGTCAGCTGGGTGGTGGCGGTGCGCGCTCCGACAATGCACGGGATACCGAGTTCGCGGGCCACGATGGCCGCGTGGCAGGTCATGCCGCCGCTGTCGGTCACCACCGCGGCGGCCCGCGAGAGGGTGGGCAGCCAGTCCGGGTTCGTCATGGGCGCGACCAGGATCTCGCCGTCGCCCAGCGCGGATCCCTCTGCGGGTGAGCGCAATACGCGCACCGGACCGGCGGCGCGGCCGGGCGCCGCGGCCAGGCCGCGTACCAGCACCCGATCTTCGGCGGTGTGCGCCACCGGAGATTTCACCGCGGTGTCGCCGGGCAGGATGGTGATGGGCCGCGCCTGCACCAGCCAGAGGTGCTCGTCGTCGAAGACCCATTCGACGTCCTGGGGGCGGCCGGAGTGGTGCGCCTGCACCTCGAGCGCGAGCCGGGCCACGGCGACGGCCTGGTCGTCGGTGAGCGCCGGCGCCGCAGCTTCGGATTCGGAGAGCTGGATTCGCCGATCGCCGTCGGAACCGGCCACGATGGCGAAGCTCTGACTGCCGACCTCGGTGGTCAGCAGTGTCGGTCCGGCCGCGTCGAGGACGTAGGTGTCGGGTGTGACGGCGCCGGACACCACCACCTCGCCCTGGCCGCGCGCGGCGTCGATGACGATGCGATCGAGCGAACCGGTGGCAGGGTCGGCGGTGAAGGCCACGCCGGCCGTGCGGGCGGCCACCATCCGCTGCACCACCACGGCCATCTCGGGCCGATTGTGCATGCCGCGCCGCGCCCGATAGGTCAGCACGCGCGGGGAGAACAGCGATGCCCAGCAGTCGGTCAGCGCGGTGATCAATTCCTCGTCGCCGTGAATATTGGTGTGGGACACGTTCATCCCCGCGAACGATGCGGTCGCGCTGTCCTCGCCGACAGCCGAGGACCGCACGGCCACGGTAACCGCGTCGCCGAGCCGGTGATAGGCAGACAGCACGGCATCACGGACGGCCGGCGACATCGAGGTGTCGCGCACGAATTCCCGCATGCGGCGGCACAGCTCGTCGAGCTGCTGCGCCTCGTCGCGGGTCGCGCCCACCGCTGCCGCGAGCCCTCGGGTGTGTAGTTCGTCGAGTTCCGGGCCGTGCGTTCCCGCGCAGATCACCTCTTCGTAGGCGGATTTGAGCACGACGAACCCCGGCGGCACGGGCAGCCGCGCCGCGACCAGTTCGCCGAGATTGGCTCCCTTGCCGCCGGCGCGGTCGGCATCGGTCAATCGCAATTCATCGAAGGTGGCGACATAGTCACCCATGACGGCTCCAGTTCTTTTTCGATCCGGGCAGCACGAGCAGCAACAGGATCGGGACGGCGAGGATGAACAAGGCGGAGAGCATCGCCAGCGGCGAGGCGCCGCTGAGTTCGAGGCCGGTGACCACGAAGGGAAGCGCGATGACGAACAGAGGGGCGTGCCGGATCGTCATCGCTGCGCCTCCGGAGTCTCGAAAATGCCTGCGGAGGTGAGGATGTCGCCGAAATCGGCACCGAGTAGCACGCGCCGCAGGGGTACGGGTAGCTGTGCCAGCACGTGGTCGAGCTGGCCGGGGGAGAACAGCTGGGCCAGCGCATCGGTGACCGCCGCGGATATCCGCCTCGCTTCCTCCGTCGACATGTCCGCCGTCCGGGCGAACTGTTCCAGGAACGACTGCGGATCATGGCGCACCGGAACACTTCCCGGCGTCCAGCCCTCGTAGTAGACACCGCGCAGGAGTGTGGGCAGCTGGGCGCTCAGGTGTGCGGCCGCGCCGATGTCGAGGCGGTCGCGCACGGTGTGCAGCCAGGCGCGCAGGGCCCGGTGCGCCTCCATCCGGTCGTCGGTGCCGAGCCGGTCGGCGACGGTGCGCAGCCAGATGCGGCCGGTATGGATCGCTGGGGCGAATGGATCGGTGTGATGGCTCATCGGCATGGCCTTTCGCGGAAACGGTACGACCGGGGGTGCGCGGGTCAGGGGTGGGTCGGAGTGGCCTGGGCCTGGGGCAGGTGCAGGGCCTGCGCGATGGTGTCGGTCCAGGTCGTGATGTCGGACCAGTCGCGCAGGTCCCCGTAGCGGGCACCGCCGAGCACGCGATACAGGGCCCGCGCGGGCAACGAGACCCCGATGCGCTCGTAGTGGCCGGCGAACGCGTGGAAATCACGCGGTTTGATCGAATCACGCAGGGCGGCAATCTTTCTCGGGACGATATTGCCGATGCGGCGCCCGGTCGGACCGACCAGGGCCGGCCCCAGCCCGACGCTGAACAGCCACACCGGGTATGCCTGCAGTTCGTGGCGATGCGAGCGGACGAATTCTGTCATCTCCGGCAGCAGGGCCAGATCGTGCACGGCGCTGCCCAGCACGATGGCATCGAAGAGCGTGAGTTCGGGAGCGTGTTCGACGTCGGCGACCTCGACGGTCGCGCCGCGAGCCGTGAGGTAGGCGCCGATGTAATCGGCGATCTCCCGGGTGGATCCCTGAGCGGTGGCGTAGATGACGGCGACGCGGGGAGCGGTGGTTTCCATGCATCGAGCCTGCTCGCGTCGCCGGATTTCGGTGAGAGGACTCCTACCCGTGGTGACCGGGACCATGGTCCTCGACCGCCTCAGCCGGCCGCTGCGGCGGGATGGGACAGGTCGGCCAGTGCGGCGGCGAGCATTCGACGGGCCGCTTCGGCCGGTCCGGCGAGCTCGGGCCTGGCCAGGACCTCGGCGAGCTGCGTGGGATCAGTGGCCTCCACGAGCACGCCGGTCCGGTCGGCCCGCACGACAACGGTGCAGGGCAACAGCAATCCCGCCTCCCGGTCGACGGCGAGGGCGCGCCCGGCGAGCTGCGGGTTGCAGGCTCCGAGGATCAGGTACTCCTCGATGTGCTCACCGGTCCCCTCCCGGAGTGCGGCCTGGACATCGAATTCGGTCACGACGCCGAATCCATGCTCCCGCAACGCGGTCCGGGTGCGGTCCACGGCGTCGGGGAACGTCGCGTCGAGGTGGACGGCGATGGCCGCGACGGGGGCCACCGGAATGCGGATCTCGGTGATCAGCAGACGAGGATCGCTCACCTCGTCGGGGCCGATGAGATACGCCTCCGTCGGCGGTCCGATGGGTCGATAGCCGTTGCCCTGCAGCCACTCTCGCAATGCGCGGTATCCGGCGTCGATGTCGCGATAGCTGCCGCGATGACAGGTGCGGGCCACCAGCGACGGCGACTGGATGGTCAGCTCCGCACCCGAACTCGGGCCTAGGGCGGGCGCGGCCTCGATCGGGAGCCCGAAATCGACGACGATGGCGTCCTCGGCGGGCAGTTCCCGATGGAAGGTGATCATCGGCGCGCCGTTCGCGACGAGCCCGGCCTGCTCGGCCACCTCCGATAGCCGGTTCATGCCGCCGACAATGCCGTCGCTCAACAGGTCCGGGCGGATCTCCAGTGGTATGCGCAGCACCGCCTGCGGCGGCGTCTCGCACACGTTCACCCGGTACTCCATGACGCGCCTCCTTCGGTAGTTCGTGCGTTCAGCCTGCGTCCGGCCGGGCGGGCGGCACAGAGGACAAGGTCACGGTGGTGGGGGAACAAACGCACGGCCGTGCGGGGCGATCGGCCAGCGGGCCGGGCCATGATCGCCGGCGGGCCAGGTCATGATCGCCGGCGGGCCAGGTCATGATCGCCGGCGGGCCAGGTCATGATCGCCGGCGGGCCGGGTCATGATCACAGCCGTTCGTCGGCGGCGAGGGCGAAATAGTTCTCCTCCTCCTGCACGAAGTGCAGGCGCAGCACGGCATGCAGGCCGTAGAGACAGGCCAGCAGGTCGTCGATCTGATCCGGGTCGAATCCGCCACGCGCGCGGGCCAGTTCGAGATGGGTGCCGATGCGGGTGGCCAGCCGCTGGATCTCGGCGTGTGCGCGGCTCATGGTGGCCGTGGCCTCGGTGCCGCCGAGCGGCCCGGCGAGCGCGGGGTACAGCTGGGTTTCCTCGGCCAGCTCATGGGGCAGCAGGTCGTCGAGCAGGAAACGGTGCACGTCGTCGAGTGCCTCGAGTGCCTCGTCATCCGGGCGCTCCGCGACCCGGTCGGCCACCGCGCGGAGCTTCGTGAGGGCGTCCTGCAGGACATCGTGCTCGGCGGCGAAGCGGTGGAGCAGCTCTTCGGTATCGGCCGGCAGATCCAGATGGGCGGCCGGATTGCCGCGCAGTGCTCGTAGTGCGTTCAGGATGACGGCGACGTCGATGGCCTCCTGAAGCAGTGCGCCCGCCGCGGGCGGCAGCCAGCCGACGGCCGCGACGACCATGGCCGCGAGCGACAGGGTCATGCCGACGGTCGCGCTCTGGACCGCGATGCGCCGCGACCAGCGGGCGATGTCCATGGCGTCCGCGAGCCGGTCCAGCCGATCGGTGGTGAGCACGATGTCGGCGGCCTCGGACGAGGCGGTCGAACCCCGCGCTCCCATGGCCACTCCCACCGTGGCGGCGGCGAGGGCGGGAGCGTCGTTGATCCCATCGCCCACCATGATGGTCACCTGCTGCCGGCTCTCCCGGCGCACCGCCTCGACCTTGTCGGCCGGGCTCTGGCCCGCGTAGACCTCGTCGAGGCCCAGCACCGTCGCGACCTCACCCGCGGGCTCGGGACGATCACCGGTGAGCATGACGAGGCGGTTCAGTCCGGCCTCACGCAGCCGGCGCAGGGTGCGGGGCGCCTGCCGCCGCAAGGGATCCCGCAGCAACACGACACCTCGGGGGTCGTCGTCGACGACGATCCAGGCGACGGCGGCGGAGTCCAGCCGCGCCCGATTCATCACCGGCCGAGCCCATTCCGGGGTGATCATCGACTCCGGCAACTTCCCCACCTGCACGCGATGACCGTCGACCGTTCCGGTGACGCCGCGACCCGCCTGTTCGGAAACCGCTGTGGCAATGGCGAGCTGGAGCTTGCGGGCCAGTGCCTCGGTCACGATCGCCTCGGCCAGCACGTGCGGCGACATCTGATCCACCGACGCGGCCAGCTGCAACAGCCGCGCTCCATCCGCGCCCGGAGCGGCGGCGACCTCCGTGACCACGGGCCGCCCGGCCGTGACGGTACCGGTCTTGTCCATGACCAGAGTTGTTGCGCGACCGAGATTTTCCAACGCCCCGCCGTCGCGCACCACCACGCCGACCCGCGAAGCGCGTGACAGCCCCGACACGATGGCAACGGGCGCGGCCAGCAACAACGGGCACGGTGTCGCGACCACGAGCACCGCCACCGCGCGCACCAGCGATCCGCTGAACCAGTAGGCGGCACCCGCGACGACCAGGGTCAGCGGGAGAAACCACACGGCATAGCGGTCCGCCAACCGGACCGTGGGCGCGGTGGTGGCTCCCGCCTCTCGTGCCAGCCGTACGATGCCGGCGTAGGTGCTGTTGTCGGCGGTCGCGGTGGCCCGCATCTCGAACACTCCGCCGGCATTGAGCACGCCGCTGCGCACCGGCTCCCCGGGGGCGCGCTCGACCTGGAGCGGTTCACCCGTCAGTGCCGATTCATCCAGCGCCGCAACGGTATCCATGATCCTGCCGTCGGTGGGAACCACCTCGCCGGCGGCGATCACCAGGATGTCACCCGGGACGACCTCGTCGAGATCCACGACACGCACCACGTCCCCCTGCCGTCGCCGCGCCGAGCGCGGCGCGCGCTCGAGCAGTGCTCGCAGATCCCGGGCCGCACGCCGCTCGGCGGCGGTATCCAGCGCATGCCCGCTAGCGAGCATGACCGCGATCAGTGCGCCTGCGAGGTACTCGTGCACCCAGAGCGTGCCGGCCAGCGACAACACCGCGATGAGGTCCACTCCGGCGCGCCCGCGGCGCAGCGCCGCGACAACCCACCACACCGCCGGGACCAAGGCCACCACCGTGCCCGCGGCCCAGCACCAGTCGGCCACTGCTGTCGCCCCGGCGGCCCAGGCGACGCCACCGGCGACCAGCGGTGCGATCGTTCCGGCCAGCAGCGCGGTTCCGAGGACGCCGCCGGCTCGATCCAGCCAAGCGTGGAAACGTGAATCGGCCGTCATGTTCTCGTCCCTTCGCCGGGTGTGCACTGACCAGTGCATCGCGGATGTCCGAGGGAGCGGCAGGGCCACAGTCCCCGAACGCCACCGCCCTTCGTCCCTTTCGTGGCCGGGCCCGCGGCTCCGGGCTCATCGTGCGATGTCGGGTGTGGGCTGTGCCGTGTCCGAAGGACGTCCGAAACAGGACCTTCGGCCCTGTGGGGGCGCCGTTGCGGCTGTTGACATGGATCGAGGGGTTTGCAGTGCCGGGAATCAGGTGAGAAAGGGTCGTCAGTTGAAACGTGGGTACCAGTTCGCTCCGCGCGCCACCGAGAGTCTGGGGCGCGCGGAGGCACTGCGGCTGCTGGCCAGTGTTCCGTTCGGGAGGGTCATCTTCACTCGCGACGCGCTGCCCGCTGTCCGGCCGGTGAACCATCTGGTCGACGAGGGCGAGATCATCGTCGTGCGAACCCGCCTCACGTCTCGGCTGACATCGACCGTGCGTGCGGATTCGAATGTGGTGGTGGCGTACGAGGCCGACGACATCGACCCCGTCGCGGGGCTGGGATGGTCGGTGGTGGTGACGGGGATCGCCCGCACCGTGACGGATCCGGAACGGGTCACACGGTACGAGAGCCTGCTGCAGCCGTGGGTCGACGGGTCGATGGACACCGTCGTCGCCATCGAGCCGACCCTGGTGACCGGGGTGCGGCTCGTGGCGAAGCAGGCGGGTTAGCCTGATTCAGGGTGCCCAAGTGCGACGCCAGGCGTCGAGATGGCAGGTCGGCCTGCCGCTGCTTATCGTCGGCCTGGGCGGCCCCGATGAAAATGAGCATGCTGCCGACTGTCGGGAATCGATTTTTTGAATACAGTTTCAATCACCGATCATCGTGGTTTGTCGGCCCAGAGGATGACATTGGTGCCGAGGAACTTCTTGCTCCATCCGATGTTCTGAAAACCCATTTCGCACAGAACATTCGCGACATGTTGAGGTGAGGTGAAGGCGAGGGTGCTGGATTCGAGGTATGCGTACGACGACCGATCGCGAGCAATCGTCTGCCCCAGCAGCGGAATGATCGTGCTCATTCCCCACTCGAGGATCGGCCTCAACGGGCCGCTGGGAGGGCAGGTTTCGAGGATGACGATCCGGCCGCCGGGCGCGAGGACGCGGTGCTGTTCGCGAAGCGCTCCGGGGAGGTCTTCGACGTTGCGGAGCAGATAGCCTTCGGTGACCGCGTCGAAGGACTCGTCGTCGAACGGCAGCCGGGTCGCGTCGGCCTGCTGCCATCGAACCGCGCCCGCCCCGGATTTGATCCGTGCGCGAGCCAGCATCGCCTCGGAGAAGTCGGCACCGGTTACGGCGACAGTGGGATACATCTTTGCCGCCGCCAGAGCGATCACACCTGTCCCGGTGGCCAGGTCCAATAGTCGTCCGCCCGCGGGCGGCGCGGCGTGGGCGGCCACTTCACGGCACCAGCGCGCATGGCGGCCGAGCGTCATGACGAGGTTCATGCGGTCGTAGTATCCGGCGATCTTCTCGAAGATCGTGTGTACCGCAACACCTTTGCCGTGTGAGGTCGCGGCGACGGTGTTCGCCTGCCACTCGCGGCCGATGGCGCGCATCAGCGCCGGATACACACCGAGATACCGAAAAGGCTTGATACCGGCCATGTAGAGGGCGCCCAACAGGCCGTTCGGCTTCACCAGGACAGCCATCTGACCGCGGTAGCCGCCGGTTCCGTCCGCAACCCAGCCGAGGTGCATGACCGCGTGGACGGTCGTGTTGCCCATTTCGGCCGCCCATTCGTTCTCCAGTTGGTACACGGACCTGAACGGCGATGTGCCGAGGTCCGGGCCCCGGGAGTCCGAGCGGAGGTCGGCGGGCAGGCGGTCGTACAGGGAGGGCAGCCGACCGCCGGTGCCGGTATCGGGCCGGTCCCAGCCGAGCAGTGCTCCGAGCTTCCAGCGAATGGTGAACAGCGCCCGGGAGATCACGGTATCGCCGGTCACCCCACCGCTGACTCGTTCGGCGAATTGGCGTACCAGCCAAGGGAAGTCGTCGGGACCGCCCGGCGTCGGCAACGCCCATACGTCCTCCACGGTGAAGTCGTCGGCGATGTCGTGGATCCGCCACGGGCGGTTGGTGTGAGCGGTGGGAGGAAGTCTCACGAGCTCGGCTCCGATCTATACGGTGGCGTATAGATCGAACATAAACCCATCTATACGCCGCCGTATACTCCTTGCCGACGTGAGGAGGCGCACCATGGCCGTGGCTTGCACACCGCGAGGCAGATGGATCGAGGAAGGCTTGCGGGCGCTCGTCGCGGGCGGCCCCGAAGTGGTACGGATCGAGGCGCTGGCACAGGCGCTCGGTGTCAGCAAGGGCGGCTTCTACGGATACTTCCGCCACCGGGACGCACTGCTCACCGAGATGCTCGACACCTGGGAGTACGAGGTCGCCGAAGGCGTGGTCGAACAGATCGAGCGCGATGGCGGGGACGCCAGAACCAGGCTGGAGCGGCTTTTCACCATCGTCGCCGACACGGCGGACGGCCGGTGCGGGGCATCATCGCCGATATCGCGATCCGCGATTGGGGCCGCCGCGACGAGGCGGTGGCCGAACGGCTCCGCCGCGTCGACAACCGCCGCATGGACTATCTGCGGTCCCTGTACTCCTCGTTCTGCCCCGACGAGGACGAGGTCGAGATCCGCTGCCTGATCACCGTTTCGGTGCGCATCGGCAACCACTTCCAGGCCGCCCACAACGGCCCGCGCAATCGCACCGAAATGATGGAACTGATCAAGTCCCGGCTGCTGGCCTAGGAGCCCACGGTCGCCGCCCGAGGCGTTCCGGTGGCGAAACGCGCAGCGCGACGGCGCATTCGATGATCGGGCCGGCGGTCGCGGGCGGCCGGGACGGCGGGGGTTGTCCGGAAGAACCAGTGCTTCGCGGTTTCCGCCAGCGCCAGGTACACGACGATCATGGCGAGCAGCGCGACGAAGAAGGCGCCGGGCAGCGGCTGGAAGCCGAGCGTGGCGGCCAGCGGCGTCACCGGCAGCAGTGCGCCGATTCCCACCGCGGCCAGCGCGGCGGTGAGCAGGGCAACGCTCGGGTGGCTGCGGAAGAAGGGCGTTCTGCGGGTGCGGATCACGAACAGCACCAGGGTCTGGGTGGCCAGCGATTCGACGAACCAGGCGGTGTGGAAGAGGGCTTCGCCCGCGTGGAAGACCCACAGCATGATGCCGAAGGTCGCGAAGTCGAACACCGAGCTGATGGGACCGAACACCAGCATGAATCGCCGGATCAGCCCGATGTCCCAGCGCGCGGGCCGGGCCAGCTGCTCCTCGTCGACGGTGTCGGTGGGGATGGCGAGCTGGCTGGAGTCGTAGAGCAGATTGTTGAGCAGGATCTGCGAGGGCAGCATGGGCAGGAACGGCAGGAACGCGGAAGCGCCGGCCGCGCTGAACATATTGCCAAAATTGCTGGATGTGCCCATCAGGACGTACTTCATGGTGTTGGCGAACACGCGCCGGCCCTGGGTGACGCCGTCCGCCAGGACCTGCAGGTCCTTCTCGAGCAGCACGACATCGGCGGCGTCCTTGGCGACGTCGGTGGCGGCGTCCACGGAGATTCCGACATCGGCGGCGTGCAGGGCGAGCGCGTCGTTGACGCCGTCGCCGAGGAACGCGACATCGACGCCGAGCGACCGCTGCGCGCGAACGATCCGTGCCTTCTGTTCGGGATCGATGCGGGCGAAAACGGTTGTGGTGGACAGCTTCCCGGTGAGATCGTCGTCGGTGAGCCGGTCGAGGTCGGCGCCCGACAGGGTGTCGCCCGCCGGTAGGCCCAGCTGCTCGCAGACCCGCGCGGCCACTGTCGGATGATCGCCGGTGATGACCTTGACCGCGACGCCGAGCGCGGCCAGGCGGCTGATCGCCTCGCGCGCAGAGGCTTTCGGCGGGTCGAGGAACACGAGGAACCCGGCCAGCCGCAGACCGGTCTCGTCGGCGGCCGTCAGCGACGTCCGCCCGGGCGCCGGACGGGTCGCGACGGCGACCACGCGGTGCCCGGCCGCGAACTCGGCGCCGAGCGCCGCGGTGGCTGCATCCGGCACGTTCTCGCAGCAGGCGAGGACGGCTTCGGGTGCTCCCTTCGTAATGATCGTGGCCCCGGTGCCCGGTGCGTCGACCAGGACCGAGACCATGCGCCGCCGATGATCGAAAGGCAGTGTGGCGAGCCGGGTGTGCCGCTCGGCGCCGTCCCGCGGTGCGAGCGGCGCGGCCCACAGTGCCGTATCCAGCGCGTCACCGCCTGCGAGGCGGCCGTTCTGGATCACGCCGTCGGTGCAGGCCATGCCGAGCTCGATGACATCGTCGCCGGCGTCCGGTTCGGCGGCGACCGCGCGCATGAATTCGATCCGTCCCTCGGTCAATGTGCCGGTCTTGTCGGTGAACAACACCTCGATGTCGCCGAGATCCTCGATACAGACCAGTCGCTTCACCAGCACCTTGCGCTGTGCCAGGATTCGTGACCCGGCCGCCAGGCTGGTCGACACCACCGCTGGCAGCAGTTGCGGGGAAATGCCGACAGCGATCGCCAGCGAGAACATCAGCGCGTCCAGTAGCGGCCGGTGCAGCACCAGGTTCACCCCGAAGATGCCGATCGTCAGAACGGCGGCGACGCGGACCAGCAGCATGGAGAACCGGCGCAGCCCGGCCTGGAACTCGGTCTCGGGCTCCCGGCGCGCCAAACCGACGGCGATACGCCCGAATTCGGTGTCGCCGCCCGTCGCTGTCACGACGCCACGTCCGGTCCCGGCGGCGACCACCGTGCCCATGAGTGCACAGCAGGCCAGCTCGGACACCGGGCTCCCCGCCGCTACCGGGTCGGTCGATTTGATCACCGATTCCGACTCGCCGGTCAGCACCGATTCATCGCACTGCAGTCCGGTCACGGACAACAGCCGCAAATCCGCGGGCACCAGCTCGCCCGGCCGCAGCTGGACGATGTCGCCCGGTACCAGCTCCGCGAGGTCGACCGATCGTGCCTGTCCGGCACGCGTCACGACGACTCGATGCCGGATGCGCTCGTGCAGTGCGGCCGCCGCCTGCTCGGCGCGGAATTCGTTGACGGTGCCCAGCCCGACGGACATCGCCACGATCACCCCGATGACCACCGCGTCGCTACGCTCGCCGAGGAAGAACGACACCAGAGCGGTCGCAGCGAGCAGCAGCAGGAGCGGCGAGCGCAATTGCCGCGCGATGACCGGCCCGATGCGCGCGCGATGCGCCTGAATGGCGTTCGGCCCGAAAAGGCGTGCCCGTCCGGCATATTCGGATTCGGTCAGCCCTTCGTCTCCGGTGGCCAGTACGGTCAGAATCCGGTCGGCGGGCTGCGCCGCCGCCTCCGTGGCGGGTACGGCCCGAACCATGTGCGGCAGCGCGCGATTCGTGGCCGAGGCCAGCGCGTGGACGTGCATACAGTCGAGGATTCCGCTGTTCGGGCCGGGCCGATAGGGCCTGCTCGCATCCAGAGAGGGGACCAAAGACCTTGTAGCCGAGGACTTGCCGCCGCTATTGGCGAGCCCGGGCCTCGGGGGTCGGCTGTCGGGTCGGTGTGGCCGGAGGCGGGAACGCGCGATCGCCGCGCCTTCGGCCGAAGACGCGGCGGGGGAGCACGGTTCGCTCTACTGCGGACGCGGATGGTCGCCACGCAGCTTGGACGCGTAGACCGCGGCCTGGGTGCGGCGCTCCATGCCGAGCTTGGCGAGCAGCCGGGAGACGTAGTTCTTGACCGTCTTCTCCGCGAGGAACATTCGTTCGGCGATCTGCCGGTTGGTCAGCCCGTCGCCGAGCAGGTCGAGAAGTTTGCGCTCCTGGTCGGTGAGCCCGGCCAGCGGGCCGTCGGACTGGGTGCTGCGCCGCAGCCGATCCATCAGGGCCGCGGCGGCGCGGTTGTCCAGCAGCGAGCGGCCGGCGCCGACCTCCTTGATGGCCTTCGCCAACTCCATGCCCTTGATGTCCTTGACCACGTAACCGCTGGCTCCGGCGAGGATCGCGTCCATCATGGCCTGCTCGTCGGTGAACGAGGTGAGGATGAGGCAGCGCAGCGTATCGAGGCGCGAGAGCAGATCACGGCAGAGTTCGATGCCGTTCCCATCCGGCAGCCGGACATCGAGGACCGCGACATCCGGTTTCAGCGCCGGGATTCTGGCCAGGGCCTGGGCCACATCGGAGGCTTCACCGATGACGGTGAGTTCCGGGTCGCTGTCGAGCAGGTCGACGAGTCCCCGGCGAACGATCTCGTGATCGTCAACGAGAAAAACCTTGATCATGGCCGGTTCCCAATCTGTAGGTCGTCGTGGTCGAACATAGCTCTCCGGGACGGATTATCGGGTATGGCCGGACGGAGCTGGGCCGCCGGGGGCGGCGGGAGCGGTGACCTCCAGGATCTGTTCGAGGGGCAGCCGTGGGGTATGGGTCGGCTGCCGGTCGGAGGCGGGAACCGTGCCGACCCGCACCAGCACCTGGGGCTGCTCCACGCGGCCGGTGAGCTCGCGGATGACCGCTCGGCTCTGCGGCACTTCGGTGACGTGGGTGATCGGGCAGGTCGCATAGCCCGCGACCGTGCATTCGAGCAGGATGGTGGACAGCGCCTCACCGCAGCGCAGCAGGTCCGCGGAGGTGTTGCCGCTCGACACGACGAGAACCACGGACCGATCGTCCTCGATCTCGGTCCGGCGCGGCTCCTCGTCGACGGCCGGGAGTACACGGCTCAGATCGACCCGCTCGCGCTCCTCGGCGGATACCCGGGCCGTCGGCGGGATACCCTCCGCGGGGAATGAATGTCCTGTCCACCACTGCAATTCGGCTTGATAGCCGGAATCGTAGCGACGTATCGCCGCGGTCAGCCGTGAAGCGCGGGCGAGCTCGGTGCGGGCCTCGGGCGGCAGCACGGTGATCACTGCGTCGGAGGGGTCGACGATGACCGGCAGTACCGGTTCGAATTCGCTCCAGTCCGCCGGTGCGGAGAAGGGGAGTCGGTCGGTGTAGCGAACCGTGATGGCGGCGGCCCGATCCCGGTCGGCGTCGGTCACGATCCGCGACGGCTCGAAGGTCACCGTCGCCGGCTGATCATGCCGGTTGGGGTTGGGGAAGTACGCGACCTGCGTCTGCCACCCGGCCGCGGCCAGCGCGGCGCGCAGATGCCCCAGCACGAGACCACAGCTGATCAGCATCTGCCGACCGGAGTGGTCGGTGGCCGGGAGCATGCGCGATGGCACCGAGAACAGGTGCAGGGCATCGCCGTCGAAGACCCACCGCCACGGCTGGCTGTTGTGCAGGGAGGGCGCGCGACCGGCCAGCCGGACTGCCTGCTCGATCGTGTCGCCGCTGGGTAGTTGGCTCATGGACTCACGCTAGGACGGGTGGCGTGCGCGCTACAGGGGCCGTTGGTCCTCGTTACGGTGCTACAGGACCCTTGGCCCGGCGCCCGGACGCACGCACGCTGAAGCCGTGGACGACAACATGCGGCCCGCGCCACTGATCGACGCGCGGCGCCATGACGCGGTGATATTCGATATGGACGGCGTGGTGACCGATAGCGCCCGCGTCCACGCGGCGGCCTGGAAGGAGATGTTCGACGACTTCCTCGCACATCGGGCGCCGGCCCCGGGCGAGATCCTCTCACCCTTCACCGACGACGATTACCTGCGGTGGGTGGACGGTGAACCGCGCTACCGGGGTGTGTCCGATTTCCTTGCCGCACGCGGTATTTCGCTACCAGAAGGCGATCCCGCCGACGCCGAGGACGCGGGAACGGTGTGCGCACTCGGCAACCGGAAGGACCGGTTGTTCCTCGAACGGCTCGCCCGCGACGGCGTCCCCGCGTTCGACTCTACGGTGGCCCTGGTGCGGCGCCTGCAGACTGCGGGTATCGGTGTCGCGGTGTTCTCCGCCAGCCGCAACTGCGCCGACGTGCTGCGGGCCGCCGGCATCGGAGACCTGTTCGCGGTGCGGGTGGACGGCATCGTGGCGGCGGAGCTGGGGCTGGCGGGCAAGCCCGACCCGGCGATGTTGCTCGAGGCCGCGCGTCGGCTGGACGCGGAGCCGGAACGGACCGTCGTCGTCGAGGATGCGGAGGCCGGTGTCGCGGCGGGCCGGGCCGGCGGATTCGGTCTGGTGATCGGCGTCGATCGGGGCGGGCACGGCGATCGGCTGGCCGAGCGCGGGGCCGATGTGGTGGTGCCCGACCTCGATCGGGTGCGGCTACGCAACGGCTTCCGGCGGATGTCGGAGGTGCCGGATGCGGTCGCGCGGCGGCTCGGTGACCTGCTCGACACCGAAAAGGCCTCCGTCCTGCTCGATTTCGACGGCACGCTGTCGGCCATCGTCCCCGATCCGGCGGCCGCGACCCTGGTGGAGGGCGGTGCGCCGGCCCTGGCTCGGCTCGCGGAGCAGTGCCCGGTCGCCATTGTCAGCGGGCGCGAGCTGGCGGATCTTCGCGACCGGGTCGGTGTCGACGGACTCTGGTACGCCGGGTGTCACGGCTTCGAATTGCAGGCCCCGGACGGCACGACGTATGTGCACGATGCCGCTCCGGGCGCGGAACGCGCGCTGGCGGCGGCAGCGGAGGAGCTGACCCGGTCGTTGAGCGCGATCGAGGGGATCCTGGTGGAGCACAAGCGGTTCGCGGTCGCCGTGCACTATCGGCGGGTCGCCCCGGAACACGTCGGCGCGGTGACGGCCGCCGTGCACGCGCAGGCGCACCAGCGCGGCCTGCGCGTGACGGGCGGACGCAAGGTGGTCGAATTGCGGCCGGACATGGACTGGGACAAAGGCACTGCGCTCCAGTGGATCCTCGGCCACCTCGTCACGCCGACGCTGCCGATCTACGTCGGCGACGACCTCACCGACGAGGATGCCTTCGACGCCGTGGAGGCCGAGGGCATTTCGATCGTGGTCCGGCACGACGAGAACGGCGACCGGCGGACCGCCGCCCACTTCGCGCTGCCCGGGCCCGAGGGCGTGCGCTCTTTCCTCGACGAACTGGCCGTTCTACTGGCGGCCGAATCCGCTGGGGCGGTGTCGGATTCGTGGGTGTTCGCCTTCGACGGGTACGACCCGGCGCACGAGCGGCTGCGGGAGGCGCTGTGCACCGTCGGAAACGGATATCTCGCCACCCGCGGGGCCGCGCCGGAGTGCGCGGCGGGGGAGCACCACTACCCGGGTACCTATGTCGCCGGTATCTACAACCGGCTCTTCGATCAGATCGCAGGGCGCACCGTCGACAACGAGAGTCTGGTGAACCTGCCGAACTGGCTGCCGGTCACGTTCCGGATCGGCGACGGCGACTGGCTCGACATCGATGCCGTCGAATTGCTGTCCTATCGCCAGGAATTCGATCTGCGCCGGGCAGTCCTGCTGCGGCACTTTCGCTTCCGGGACAGCACCGGTCGCATCACCGCGGTGCGACAACGGCGGTTCGCGGCCATGCACGCGCCACACCTGTGCGCGCTCGAGACCGCGGTGACCGCCGAGAATTGGTCGGGCACGGTGGTCTTCCGCTCGACGGTGGACGGCGCGGTGAACAACAGTCTGGTGGCGCGGTATCGGGACCTGTCGGGGGATCACCTCGAGCGGGTCTCGGCGCGGGAGCTGTCACCTGAATCGGTGCTGGTGGTGGTGCGCACGGGGCAATCCCGGATTCCGGTTGCGACCGCGGCGCGCGGCACGCTGCACCGAGAGGAGGTGAAGCTGTGTCCCGCTACGGAGCTCGTCGAGGGCGACGGGTCGATCGGGCACGACCACGGCGTCGCGATGGCCGAGGGCGACACCGTCGTGCTGGAGAAGATCGCGGCCGTGGTCACCGGCCGCGACCACGCGGTCTCGGCCCCGGACGACGAGGCCGCGCGCGCACTGCGCAGTGCCGGCCGGTTCGCTGACCTGCTCGAATCGCACACGGCCGCCTGGGAACACCTCTGGGATCGGCTCCGCATCGATCTGGGCGGCGGTGAGCACGCGACCCGGGTGATCCGGTTGCACCTGCTGCATCTGGTGCAGACCCTCTCGCCGCACACCGCCGATCTGGACGTAGGGGTCCCCGCGCGGGGTCTGCACGGGGAGGCCTATCGGGGGCACGTCTTCTGGGACGAGCTGTTCGTGCATCCGGTTCTGAGTCCTCGCTTCCCACGACTCGCACGCGGCCTGCTGCGGTACCGATACCGGCGCTTGCCGGAGGCGCGGCGCGCGGCGGCCGCCGCCGGGTTGTCCGGGGCGATGTTCCCGTGGCAGTCCGCTTCCGACGGCCGTGAGGAAAGCCAGCTCATGCATCTGAATCCGTTGTCGGGGCACTGGAATCCGGACCCGAGCCCACGCGCCCACCATATCGGCAGTGCCATCGCCTACAACGTGTGGCAATACTTCCAGTCGACGGGCGACCTCGAATTCCTCACCGACTACGGCGCCGAGCTCATGGTGGAGATCGCCCGGTACTGGGCGAGCCTGGCCGACTACGACCCGCGCCACGACCGGTATCACCTGCGCGGGGTCATCGGGCCCGACGAATTCCACACCGGTTCGCCGAGCGCACCGGGATCCGGCGTGGACGACAATGCCTACACGAATGTGATGGCGGTGTGGACGTTGCTGCGGGCGCGCGACGCGCTGGCACGGCTGACGCCCCGCGCACGGGCGGAACTGCTCGAATCGCTGCGCGTCTCACCGGTGGAACTGACGCGGTGGGAGCATGTCGGGCGGCGGATGTACGTGCCCTTCCACGACGAGGTCATCAGCCAGTTCGACGGTTACGAGCAACTGGCCGAACTCGATTGGGACGGCTACCGGCAGCGCTACGGCGAGATCCAGCGGCTCGATCGCATCCTCGAGGCCGAGGGCGACGACGTCAACCGCTACCGGGCCGGCAAACAGGCCGATGTCCTGATGCTGTTCTATCTGTTCTCCGCCGACGAATTGCGGGAAGTGTTCGAGTATCTCGGCTATGACCTTCCCGGGGAGATGATTCCGCGGACGATCGACTACTACCTGGCCCGTACGTCGCATGGTTCGACACTGAGCGCGCTGGTCCACGCCTGGGTGCTGGCCCGCGCGCATCGGGCGAGGGCGATGGAATTCTTCGACCGGGTCCTGGACTCCGATACCGCCGATATCCAGGGCGGGACCACGCAGGAGGGAATCCACCTCGGCGCCATGGCCGGAACCATCGACCTGGTCCAGCGGTGCTTCACCGGAATGGAGATCCGGGCCGATCGCCTCATCTTCAACCCCTGCTGGCCCGACGAGCTGGGGGAGCTGCGCTTCTCGATCGTCTACCGCGGGCACCGGCTCGCGATCAGGGTCAGCGCCTCCGATCTGGAGGTCGCCGCCGATCCGGGCGTGGCGGACCCGGTGGAGATCCATTACGACGGGTTCACCGAGCTGCTGGCGGCGGGGGCGACGGTTCGAATGCCGGTGAGCCGCAAGGTATCAGATCCGGATCCGCTCACGATCGCAGCTGATTGACACCCCATCGGGCCAGCCCGATCGCGACGGCCAGGTATTCGACGAGCGCGAGATACACCAGCACCGCGCCGTACAGCCGAGCCCAGAGCGAGATGTAGTCGGTAGCGGCGGGAACCGCGACCACCATCGCCGCGCCGAGGACCAGGGCCACGGTCGCCACGGCATGCGGAGTTGCGGGAGGGTTCATGGCAGCAAGTTTTGTCGCTGCTCGCGCGGATCAGCAGGGCCGATGTTCCCGACACCGGTGGGACCAACGGCCGAAGTCCCAGGTCGCTCAGCCCGGTCGCCGCGCAGAGGTCTTTGGTCCTCACTCCGAGGACGATCGCCTGCAGAGGGCGGTCAGGTCCCATTTCTACCGTGAGAGTACGAGCCCCTCCCCGGGCGCCGACGATTTCACCTCACCCCGGAGGTCAGGATGACACACCAGGAACTCGACGATCCGCATCGGCTGGCCTCGGCGCCCGTCGTGGTGGGCGTGGACAATTCGGAAGGTTCGGCGCGGGCGGTGCACTGGGCCGCGAACTACGCCGCACAGCGGCAGCGGCGACTGCACATCGTCCACGGCCTGGATCTGGTGGCGGTCAGCCGTGGCGTCGGCCCCTACTCGGTGGCGGCGCCGTCGCTGGCCGAGGCGGTCAAGGCCGCCGGTGCGGCGGCCATCGCCCGGGCCCGGCTGGCCGCCGGCGACTACGAGCCGGAGCTGACGATCTCGTCCGCGGTGTCGACCGACAGTCCCGCCCAGGTGCTGATCGATCTCAGTGAGTCCGCCTACGCGGTGGTGATCGGGGCGACCGGGACGGCCGGCACACTCTCGCATCTGGGATCCACCCTGTTCTCGGTGACCAGTCACGCCCGGGGCGCGGTGGTCGTGGTGCGGCCGGATCCCGACGCGGCCAACGCCGTTCGCGGCTCGGGTCCGGTCGTGGTCGGCGTGGACGGCAGCCGCGTGAGCGAGGCCGCGATCGGCGCGGCGTTCGCCGAAGCCTCCGAACGGGGGGTGGGATTGGTCGCCGTCCACGTCTTCAGCGATTGGGACACCGGGCAATTCGCCGACGAGGTGATCCCGCTCGTGACCGCCGAGCTGGCCGGCGTCGAGGAAGCAGTCCTGGCGGAGCGGTTGTCCGGCTGGCAGGAGAAGTATCCGGATGTCGAGGTGACCCGCGAGGTGTTCGCCTCCGGACCCGCCGAGCGGCTGGGGGAGCTGTCGAAGACCGCGCAGCTGGTCGTGGTCGGCAACCGTGGTCGCGGCGGATTCATGGGAATGCTGCTCGGATCCACCACCCATTCCCTGGTGCAGCACGCGCACTGCCCGGTGATGGTCGTGCACGCCGATGACGAGGAGACGAAGCGATGACGCTGACCATGCCCGGCGCCGGAACCGGAATCCGGGACGACCTGATCGATCTGGACGCGTGGTGGCGGGCCGCCAACTATCTGGCCGCCGGGCAGATCTACCTCATGGACAACCCGCTGCTCACCGAGAAGCTGCGGCCCGAGCACATCAAGCAGCGGCTGATCGGCCACTGGGGAACCGTGCCCGGGGTGACGCTGACCTACGCCCACCTCAATCGGGTCATCATGCGGACCGGGCAGCAGATGCTGTTCGTGCTGGGCCCCGGCCACGGTGCCGCCGCGCTCACCGCCGCGACCTGGCTCGAGGGCACCTATTCGCTGCGGCACCCGGAGGTCGGCCAGAACCTGGCCGGGATGCGAGAACTGTTCCGGCAGTTCTCCTTCCCGGGCGGTGTTCCCAGCCATGCCTCACCGCATCTGCCGGGTTCCATCCACGAGGGTGGCGAACTGGGCTATTCGCTCGCCCATGCCACCGGCGCGGCGCTGGACAATCCGAATCTGGTGGTGGCGTGCATGATCGGTGACGGCGAGGCCGAAACCGGGGCTCTGGCCACCAGCTGGCACGGGTCGCTGTTCCTGGACCGCGTCAGCGACGGCACTGTACTGCCGATCCTGCACCTCAACGGCTACAAGATCGCGAATCCGACGCTGCTGGCACGCATGTCGCGCCACGAACTCGACGCCATGCTCAGCGCGCAGGGCTGGGAGCCGATGTATGTCGACGGCGACACGCCGGCCGAGGTCCACGACCGGTATGCGACCGTGCTCGACGAGGCGATGGAGCGGATCCGGGAGATACGCGAGTTCGCCGAACACGGCCTGGGTCCGCGCGATCCCTGCCGTCCGATGATCGTGCTGTCGACTCCGAAGGGGTGGACCGGTCCGATGATGGTGGACGGCGTGCGAGTCGAAGGCACCTTCCGGTCGCATCAGGTGCCGTTGCCGGGCGTGCGCGAGAATCCGGAACACCTTGCGCAACTGGAGGACTGGTTGCGGTCCTATCGGCCCGAGGAGCTCTTCGACGACGAGGGCCGTCCGGTGGACCGGATTGCGCGGCTACATCCCGAGCACCTGCGGATGAGCGCCAATCGCGCCGCGCACGGTCACGACAGCGTCGACCTGCAACTGCCCGACCCGACCGACTACGCCCTCGAATTCCCTGCTCCCGGAACCGAATCGGCGGAGGCGACGCGGGTGCTGGGCGGGTATCTGCGTGACGCGCTGGTCGAGAATCCGCACAATCTGCTGTTCTTCTCGCCGGACGAGCACACGTCCAATCGCCTGGACGCGATCCTCGAGGTCACCGGTCGGCGCTGGCGCGCCAGGCGGATCGCGGACGATGATCGGCTGTCCCCGGACGGCCGCGTCTTCGAGGTGCTGTCGGAGCATCTGTGCCAGGGCTGGCTGGAGGGCTATCTGCTGACCGGCAGGCACGGTGTGTTCTCCACCTACGAGGCCTTCGCGCACATCATCGACTCGATGGTGGTGCAGCACGCCAAATGGCTGCACATGGCGGCGGAATTCCTCTGGCGTGAGCCGATTCCCAGCCTGAACTACCTGATCACCTCGCACGTGTGGCGGCAGGATCACAACGGGGCGTCCCATCAGGATCCCGGCTTCATCGACCATGTGCTGAGCAAGCGGCCCGAGGTCAGCCGGGTGTACCTGCCGCCGGACGCCAACTGCCTGCTGCATGTTTTCGACCACTGCCTGCGCAGCCGTGGCCGGGTGAATGTCGTGGTCGCCGGGAAGCAGCCCGCGCTGCAATACCTCGACGACGACGCGGCGCGGCTGCACTGCGAGCAGGGGCTGGGTGTGTGGCATTGGGCGAGTTCGGATTCCGATCGTCCCGCCGAGGTCGTGCTGGCCTGTGCCGGGGACGTCCCCACCCAGGAAGCCCTGGCCGCCGCGGCGCTGCTGCGAGAGCTGGCGCCGGACTTGGCTGTCCGCCTTGTCAACGTGGTGGACCTGGCCCGTCTGTTCCCGCCGGATCGCCATCCGCACGGGATCTCCGACGAGGAATACCGTTCCGTCTTCACCGACTCGCCGGTCATCTTCGCCTTCCACGGCTACCCCTGGCTCATCCACCGCATCGCCTACCGCCGCCCCGGCCACGACGTCATGCACGTCCACGGATTCACCGACAACGGCACCACCACAACACCTTTCAGCATGTGCGCCATGAACGGCGTCGACCGCTTCACCCTGGCGGCCGCCGCCCTCGCCGAGGTGCCGCGCCTGTCCGAACAGCTCGCCCCGCTCACCGAAGAGCTCACGGCACGCCGTGAGGCCGCCGACGCCTACGCCCGCCGCTACGGCATCGACCCACCGGAGATCGCCGACTGGCGCTGGTCCGCTCAGCTGTAACAGCAAGATAGGTGTGGGCGAACTCCCGGTGTAGCGATGACTTCAGCAACCACTGCTTCACCAGGAGTTCACTCAAATCTCGAGTGTTGCGAACCGTGGCGGATGATGCCGCACAACGGTTTTGCCAACCAGCTATCGATCCCTGCCGGAAGGCTACGGCTGCTTTCCGGCCAGGCTCCCCCGCATTCTTTCCACCGCCGCAGTCGGTTGGTAGCCATCGGGAACGCCGTCGACCATTATGATGTCGCCGTCGATGTGGCGTGAGCGCAGTGGCGCGATGTCCCGGTATGCGGGCGATTCCCACCATGCTCTCGCGTCCGCGATCCCGGGAAAGCCGATCATGACAACGTGTCCGGGCCAGCTGCCCTCCTTCACCTCGTGCTGTGTCATGTGCACGAGGTAGCGGCCACCGTATGGTGCGAAAGTGCCGGGAAGACGCTCGATGTACTCGGCGATCTCCGGATGTGGGGCAGCATCCTGCAGGTGGGCAATCACATACGCGGGCACGACGATGTCCTTTCGGTCTACCGGTTTCGCCTGATCCCGATCTTGACACGCCGGAGGAAACCGCGTCGATTACCCCAGAGGTAAGCGGAGCAAGGTGCCCAAAGCCGCCCGGATCAGCGAACCAGCGAAGGAGAACATCGACACAGAATCCGCAGCCTGAATGGTCTCATTCGATTTTCCTGCCCCGCCGCGTCGAGTGCCTGCGGATGCTGACGAGGTGCTCCGTGTGCCACAGCGGATTTCGAGCTGACTCGCCCTGGAGATGCCCTCGACGAGACCATGCCGTTGGCGGCATCGGTTTTCGGCGGCAGGACCGTGTTTGCGGCACCGGTGGGATTCGTTCCTGGCACGCTGGGTTACTGATCAGTTGCCCAGTCTGTTTTTGCTGCTTTGACTGGGCGGTTGGTCTTGTGATCCCCCGGATCGGCATCGTTCGGTGACTTCTGTGAATGCGCTGATCAGGCATGTTAACTGAAGTAACACATATCACCCCCTAATCGGCGGCTGGTCTGGTGGATATCGGCAGCGCGCTCGATAGAGTTTCCAATCAGCTACTACAGCAGCAGTTTTCGATCCCGAGTCGTGTCACGCGGAGAGGATCGAGGAGACGTGAGCCGCTCACCCCCTTCGCAGCGGCTCACGGTTGTCCCGCGGATTGCCTGCAACGATCCCCGGTGACGACATCAAGGTCGACGCCCGGGTGCGGTCGGTTTGCCGCCTGCCCCGGGCGTCGGCCCCGACCGCCGCCGGCGGAGCTCCTGGAGGTCAGCGGTTTCGCCGATGCGGCGGTGCGGGGGCGGCCTGGTCGGCGAGCGTGAGGATGTCCGCTACCGGGCGGCGAGGGGTGGGGGGAGGTAGGCGCGTGTCGTCGATCGGTAGGGTGCCGATGCGGATTACCGCCTGCGGAATGCCGGGGCTGGAGATCATGCCGGTGAGCAGGTCGCGCCCGTCGGGTAGCTCGGTGATGTTGGTCAGGGTGCAAGTGGCGAGCCCGGCGGCCGTGCACTCCAGCAGCACCGCGGACAATGCCTCGCCGACACGAACCCATTGCGGTACCGAGTCCCGCACGGCGCTGAGCACGACGAGCTGGGCACGATCGGCGAAGTGATCGCGGCGGGCGGTGCGCGGACCCGGGGGAAACACCCGGCCGACGCCGACCTGCGCGAACTCCGCCTCCGATGCCAGCGCGGTGCGCGGAATGCCTTCCCAACCATCGGAATGTCCTGCCCACCAGTGAAGTTCGGTGTCGTAGAACATGTCGTGGCCGCGCAGTGTCGCGAATTTCCGGGAGAGGGCCGCGAGCTGTGGCCGGACGGATTCGTCGAGCACGTCGAGCCGCACATACTGTGCCGCTGTCAGCGCGCGCAGCCTGGGCAGGAGCTCGGCCCACCCCTGCGGCTCGTGGAGGGCGAGCCGGTCGGTGCGGCGGTGTTCGACGGCACGGGCCAGGGTGTGGACGCTCGCCGGGGGATTGCTCCACGGCCGGAACTCGATGGCGGCCAGTCGGTCCGGGTGGCGTTCATCGGGAACGTGCAGGATGTCGGTGTGCCAGCCGTGGTCGGCGAACACGGTTCTGATGTGGTGCAGCATCGCGCCACAACTGATCACCAGCTGGCGGCCGAGCGGGTCGGTCGAGGTCAGCTGCCGTTCGGCGTCGGCATACAGGTAGAGGCGTCTGCCATCGAAGCGCCAGCGCCACGGCTGGGTGTTGTGCAGCGACGGCGCTCGCGCCGCCACCTCGACCATCGCCGTGATTGTCGCCGGATCGGGCACGGGCCCACCGCGCACACCTTCGTCGCCGCTCATACCGAAAGTCTGCGGTTTTCCGGCAGCTCGGACATACGGCCGTTGCTCCTGCGCCGCAGGGTATTTGGTCCCTGTTGTGCGCGGTACGGTTGTTCGGCAACGCAGGCGGCAGGGTGCTCATCGAGGCCCGATACCTAGGGGCAATAGTCATCTCGAGTACGAGCTGTCGACTCTGCCGACCCCGAAGGTGGCTGCGCCAGGCTCGGGAATGCCGACCGGAGAGGACCGATCCCATGACCACCGCCCGTGCCTTCATCACCGCCGCAGTCTTCCTCTGGCTGGGCATGGTGCTGGCCATCTCGTTCATCGAGGCGCCGCTGAAGTTCCGCGCCCCGAATGTCACCCTCGCCATCGGACTCGGCATCGGACGCCTGGTCTTCCGTGCCCTCAACGGCGTCGAATCCCTGCTCGCCATCCTCGTTCTCGCCGCCGTCTGGGCCGATCCCCCCGGTGTTGCGACGACCGGTGCCCTCGCGGTCGCGATCGGCGCATTGGTCCTGCAGCTCGTTTTCGTGCGGCCCCGGCTGACCCGGCGCAGCGACGCGGTGCTGGCGGGCCACGAAGGGCCGCGATCGCGCAGCCACTATGCCTACGTCGCCCTCGAAGCCGTGAAGGCGATCGCCCTGCTCAGTGCCGGTGTGTTCGTGCTGAACAGCGCGATGGGATGACTTCGCGCGCTACGGTGCTGTGATGGGTGACGCCACAGGGCGGTGGCTGCCCGGGACGCGACAGTTCCGGGGTTATCGGCGTGGCTGGCTGCGGACCGACGCCGCGGCCGGAGTCACTGTGGCGGCCTATCTGGTTCCGCAGGTGATGGCGTATGCGACGGTGGCCGGTCTGGCGCCGATCGCGGGCCTGTGGGCGGTGCTCGGCCCGCTGGCCGTCTATGTGGTGCTGGGGACCTCACGGGTGCTGTCGGTCGGGCCGGAATCGACGACCGCGCTCATGACGGCGGTGGCGCTGGCGCCGCTGGCCGCGGGTGACTCCGCCCGATACGCGGCATTGGCCGCGGCCCTCGCGCTGCTGGTCGGAGCGTGCTGTGTGGCCGGCGCGGTGACCCGGCTGGGGATGCTGGCCGATCTGCTGTCGAAGCCGGTACTGGTCGGCTATCTGGCCGGGACGGCGGCAATCATGATCGTGGGCCAGCTCGGCCGGGTCAGCCGAGTGACTGTGACGGGAGAGTCCATCCCGGATCAACTGCGGTCCTTCGCCGCGCATGTCGGCGAATTGCATTGGCCTACTGTGTTTCTGGCCGGCGGTACGCTGGCCGTGCTGGTGGTGGCGGCGTGGTGGGCGCCGCGGCTGCCGGGGCCGCTGGTGGCGGTGCTGGGCGCGGCAGCGGTGGTGGCGGTGTTCTCGTTGCGGGAACGCGGGATTCGCGTGGTGGGTGAGATCCCGTCCGGGCTAGCGGTGCCGGGTGTACCGCACGTCGCGGCCGCGGACCTGGCGAGACTGCTGCTGCCTGCGGTCGGGATCGCCCTGGTCGGATTCTCCGACACCGTCTTGATTGCCCGGGCGTTCGCGGCCCGGCACGGCGTGGCCGTCGACGCGAATCGCGAATTGCTCGCCATGGGCGCCACCAATCTGAGCGCCGGTGTCTCGCAGGGATTTCCGGTCAGCTGCAGTGGCAGCCGCACGAGTCTCGCCGCCGCCGCGGGTGCACGTACTCAGTTGTACGCGGTAGTGGCGCTGCTGACGGTGCTCGCCGTCTTGTTCTGGGGGCGGGCCGTGCTCGCCGCGTTCCCGGTCGCCGCGCTGGGCGCGCTGGTCATCTACGCCGCGCTGCGGCTGATCGACCTGCCGGAGTTCCGGCGCCTGGCGCGATTCCGTCGCAGCGAGCTGGTGCTCGCGCTCAGCACGGCCCTCGCGGTGCTGGCGGTCGGCGTTCTGTACGGGATCCTCATCGCCGTCGGCCTGTCGATCCTGGACCTGCTGCGCCGGGTGGCCCGCGCCCATGACGCGATCCAGGGCTTCGTCACCGGTCTGGCCGGCATGCACGACATCGACGACTACCCGGAGGCGACGACCGTGCCAGGACTGGTGGTCTACCGATATGACGCCCCCCTGTGCTTCGCCAACGCCGAGGACTTCCGCCGCCGCGCGCTGGCGGCCGTCGATACCGCTGCCGCGGCGGTCCTGGTTCGCTGGTTCGTCCTCAACGCCGAGGCCAATGTCGAGGTCGATCTGACCGCACTGGACGCCGTCGACCAGCTTCGTGCCGAATTGGCGTCCCGCGGCGTGGTTTTCGCGATGGCGAGGGTCAAGAAGGATCTGCGCGCGGCGCTGGATGCGGCCGGGCTCACCGCCCGCATCGGCGCTGATCGCATGTTTCCGACGCTGCCGACGGCGCTGGCGGCCTACCGGCACCAGACCGGCGACCTCGGACCGGCGGATCAGTGACTTTCGGCCGTCACCGAGCGGCCCTGGACGCGAGATGCTGAACGGGCAGACAAGAAACTCCAGGGACGAGGAGCCGGGCCATGTCACACAATTGCTCACTGCCGTGGCGGGTGTGGCGGATGCGGCCGTGGAACACGAATCCGCTCATGCGGGCATCCGACCGCTGGGAGTCGGTGCTGCGCATACTGGTGGTCGTCCTGCTACTGCTGACCGTGCCGGTCGCCGCCGCGGTCGGCACCGAGACGTACACCCGCAGCGCCGCCCACATCAGTGTCGCGAACGCTTCCAAGACCACGGTCCACGCGACGGTTCTGACCGCGCCGAAGGAAGTCCAGCCGGCCGGTCCCGCGCAGCCGGCGCGTTTCGAGTCGCAGGTGCAGTGGCAGCGCGACGGGAACCTCGCGACCGGAACGATCGAGATCCGGCGCGATACGAAGGCCGGTGACACGGTGCAGATCTGGCTCGGGCCCGACGGCCTGGTCACCGACGCGCCGCGGCAACCCGAGATGGCGATGTGGGACGGCGTCGGCACCGGTGTCGCGCTGCTCGTGGGAGCTGGATTCGGAGCACTCGCGCTGCTCTGGTGCGTCACGCAGGGGCTGGAACGCCTGCACGCCGCGCGCTGGGAGGCGGAGCTGCGCGGGCTCGGCCGTCCCATCGGCACCTAGACACCACAGACCATCGGGAGGATACCGATCATGAGCGACGAACCCAGTTCTGTTGCCGGGCAACCAATATCGCGCATCATTATCGCCGCCGTCGACGGCTCTGCGACCTCGTACCAGGCGGCGGTGTGGGCCGCGGCGGCCGCGGATCTGCACGGCTGCGGACTGCACTTGGTCACCTCCATCTCGCTGCCCGTCGGCGAGATCCCCGGAGAGTTGCTCGGAGACACCGACCTGGAGCTGCTGGACCGGGGCGGTCAGCGAATCGTCGGCGAAGCCGGCCGCATGGTGCGCGCCGCGGCGACGGGTGCGGCCGTGCCGATCACGACCGAGGTAATTCGTGAACCCATCATCGGCTATCTCCTCGGTCAGTCCAGGCGCGCGCGTGCGATCGCCGTGGGCAGCCGCGGACTGGGCGCGATCCGGCGCGGACTGCTCGGCTCGGTCGCCGACGCGGTCACTCGGCACGCGCACTGCCCGGTGGCGGTGATCCACGCGACCGCGGCGGCCGATCCGCTGTCGGCGGAGAAGCCGGTGCTGGTCGGCATCGACGGCTCACCCCACAGCGTGCCCGCAGTGGAATTCGCGTTCCAGGAGGCCTCGGTACGCAAGGTCGGGGTGACCGCGCTGCACGCGTGGACTGACGTTCTCGGCTCCTACGTGCCGCTGATCGGCTGGGAGCCGCTGCGTGCGCAGGAGAACGAACTGCTCTCCGAGCGGCTCGCCGGGTTCGGCGAACGCTATCCCGACGTGCCGGTCCGTCGCATGCTGGTGACGGAACGCCCGGCCCAGGCTCTGCTCCAGGAATCCGAGCACGCGCAATTGGTCGTGATCGGCAGCCGCGGCCGCGGCGGCTTCACGGGCATGCTGCTCGGTTCCACCAGTTCCACCGTGTTGCACAACGTCGAGACCCCGACGGTCGTCGTGCGCGCGTAATCGAGGATCAGGTGTCGGTCATGACCGAATTACAGCCGCTGGACGCGGGATTCATCGAACTGGAGGACTCCGACCGGCATGTCAGCCTCGGTATCGCCGCCGTGGCGATCCTGGCCGGTGCGCCTCCCGGTCGTGCGGAATTCGCGGCGATGCTGGCCGAGCGGGCCTCGGCCAACGACCGCCTGCGGCAGCGTGTCCGGCGTGCTCCACTGGACTTGACCGTACCGGTATGGGAGGAAGATCCGAATTTCGATCTCGCCCACCATATTCGGTGGAGCGCGCTGCCCGAACCTGCCGACGAGCCCGCCTTGCGTGAATTCGTCGCCGGTGAGCTGGTGGAGCGCCTGGACCGCGATCATCCGATGTGGGAGTGCGTCGTCATCGACCACTTCGCGGGCGGGCGCTGGGTCGTGATCGTGAAGGCGCATCACAGTCTGGTCGATGGTGTCTCCGGCGTGAACCTGTTCGAAAGCTTCTGTGATGAAACGGAAGTGGAGAGCCGGGAGAAGCCGACGCCGGACACCGATGCCGCGGGAGGCGGGAACTGGTTCGACTGGGCGGTCACCGGGCTCCGATTGCCAGTGGAGGTGCCACGCTACGCGTTGGGTCTGGTCCGCAGCCTGGTCCCGGTGGCGGCCGCTCTCGTCTCCACGCCCGCGGCCTCCTCACTCAACGGTCCGATCGGCAGGCAACGGCGCTATGCGATCGCGCGAGCCTCGCTCAGCGAGATCAGGGAGATCGGCCACGGCTTCGACGCGACGGTCAACGACGTCGTGCTGGCCGCGGTGACATCGGCGTACCGAGCCGTCCTGCTCGAGCGCGGGGAAGAACCCACCGGCAACAGCGTGCGGATCCTCGTCCCGGTGTCGATGCGCGCCGCGGATGCGAAAACGTTTCTCGACAACCGTGTCTCGGCGGTCCTGTCCCTGCTGCCCCTGCATCTCGACGACCCGGTCGAACGGCTCACCACCATCCACCGGCGGATGGCCCGGCACAAGTCGGGTGGGGCGGCGCAAGCCGAGAAGTCGCTGCTCGCCCTCGCCGGCCGGCTTCCGTTCGCGCCGGTCGCCTGGGGCATGCGGCTGTGGTCGCATCTGCCGCAGCGCGGCGTGACAGCCGTGGCGACCAATGTCCCGGGCCCGCGGCGCACCCTCACCATGCTGGGGCGCGAGGTCCTGGAGCTGATACCGGCCATTCCCATCGCCATGCGCCTGCGCACCGGCATCGCCATCCTGAGCTACCGCGATCAGCTCACCTTCGGCATCACCGGCGACTACGACTCCACTCCGGACCTCGAGGTGCTCGCCGACGGAATCCACAGCGCCATAGCCGAACTGCTCACCGCGGTGCGAGCACTGCCGCAGCGTCCGGCCGGGTAGGCCAGCGGTGTTCGGGGGCCACCGTCGGACAACCAGAGGTCCCGCTGCCCGCGGGACCAAGGTCCCGCCCACTGTGCCGCCGGCGGCGGACCGGCGGCGGCGAAAGGCCGTCGGGCGTGGGACTTCGGCTTCTGTCTCGGGTGCCCGGTCGCGGCGGACGATCGGATCGGCGAGCGGATCGACAGGCTCGCGGACGGAGGACACAGTGGTTACGAAGTACGGGAGCCACGGCATCGGGCCGGCGGTCGTGCGGCTGCCGAACAAGCTGCGACATGCGTTGGGGGAGCACAGGACACCGCCTTCGGGCCCGGTGATCGATCCGGCGGCGCCCGCGCCGGCGGTTCCGGCCGCGCGCGAGGTGCACGGACGGTGGTTCGCCATGGTGACGGCCGGAGAATTCCTGGGTTTCCTCGCGCCGGCACTCGGGGGCACGCTCATCGCACACGCGAGTGGGGCGGTGGTTGCCGCCGTCTTGCTGACAGCGGGAGCCGTCGAAGGTGCTGTTCTCGGGTACTTCCAGGCTCGGGTGTTGCGAACACTGCTGTCCTGCTTGCGAATTCGCGAATGGATGGCGGTCACCTCGGTCGGCGCGGTGGTGGCGTGGTCGATCGGTGTGCTGCCCATGCTCTACGGCGAGCGATTCGGTGCGTGGCCCGCGTGGGCACAGGTCCCGGTGGCCGTGGCGGGCTCGCTGACCGTGGTGTCCTCGATCGGCGTCGCGCAGTGGACGGTATTGCGCCGCTTCAGTGATCGGTCCGCACTGTGGATCCTGGCCAACGCGGTGGCATGGATCGGTGGTCTCATCGCCTTCACGGTGGTGGCGCCGCCGCTGTGGCAGCCGGGCCAGCCGCCGCTTCTCACCGCCGCCATCGGCGCGCTGGGCGGTGCGGCCATGGCCGCCGCCATGGCTTGGGTGACCGGCGCCTTCCTGACCCAGGTACTGGCCGACGGGCATCGCCGGACACCGCCTGCGGAGCGCCGATCCTGAAGCCCGGCAACGGATTCCACCTAGAGAACGTGCTCGACCCTTTGTTCCGAACAGGAGACAGACATGAACCCTGAACCCTCCAGCGTCCGCTCCGTCCGACTGCGCGGCGATCTGGACGAACCGCTCTCCCGCTGGATGTGGCTGGTGAAATGGATCCTCGCGATACCCCACTACATCGTGCTGCTGTTCCTGTGGATCGCCTTCTGGGTGGTCACGGTGGTGGCGTGGTTCGCGATCCTGTTCACCGGGCGCTACCCGCGCTCGCTGTTCGACTTCACCGTGGGTGTGATGCGCTGGTCCTGGCGAGTGCAGTTCTACACCTACACGGCACTGGGCACAGACAGGTATCCGCCGTTCGCCCTGCGGCAGACCGACTACCCGGCAGATCTGGAGATCGATTACCCCGAACAGCTCTCGCGCGGGCTCGCTCTCGTGAAATGGTGGCTGCTCGCCATCCCGCACTATTTGATTCTGGCTGCCATGTTCGGCGGCGGTGTGATGCTCGGCGACACGCGCGACAGCAACGCCGGCAACACGATTCCGCTGATCGGTGTGCTGGTACTGATCGCCGCGGTCGCCGTGCTGTTCACCGGCCGCTACCCGCGCGGACTGTTCGGATTCGTCCTCGGCGTGAACCGGTGGTTCTACCGAGTCCTGGCGTATTCGGCGCTGCTGACCGACGACTATCCACCCTTCCGGCTCGACCAGGGCCCGCGGGAACCAGCCGAGGATGTCGTGCCATGACAACGAGATTCCCCCGGGTGCCGGAACGCTGGGCAATCATTGCCGTGCTGCTCGCGGTCGCGGTGGTCCTGGTCGCCGCGGCGCTGGTGGCGATCCTCTGCGATCGCAATGACCAGTCCGCGCCGGCGCCGCGGGCCAACAGTGTCTCATCGGCCTCGGCCGGGCCAGGTGCGAGCACGGGCGGGTGCGGCGGCCCCCTCCACCTCGCCGACCGGTGCCGATGAGCGTATCCGGTGCCTCCGCACCGGTCGCGAGCAGCCGGTCGGCCAGGTGGGACCATCGCGGCCGGCGGCAACGGATCCCCGTGGACGGCCACGTGGCCGATATCGAGCGCTTCGGTGCCACTGGCGCTCACCGCTGAGCGACTGCCCGCAGCGGTGCGAGCACGATCTCAGAGCCCGGTGGGGTAGGTCTCCGGGGTCGTGCCCGCGCTCCGTGTGCTGTCCGGCACCAGTGGTTCGAGGGCGGTGGTGCGGTCGATGTGGATGATGGCGTCGTAGCGTTCGGCCGTCCGGGTATGGAAGTAATGGCTCTGCCGTTCGGTGCTGGGCTGGTAGATGACGCCGATGGCGCGCTCCAGCCGGGGCATGCGGAGGATCTCGGCGGCATCGCCGGGCCGGTCGGTCCGTAGATACAGCGCGGGTATCCCGATGTCGTGCAACAGCTCCTCGACGCTGCTCGGCAGCGGCTCGCGAACCGACTTGCGTTCGGCCGCACCGTCCCAGCGGCTCGCCGCGGTGACCGTGCCCGTCGCGGTGGTGAACCCGATGGTGCGGCAGTGCTCCGCGTGCCGCTCACGCACCAGCTGACCGAGCGAGAGCTGACCCTCCGCGGCCATCTCCGTGGCGCGGGCATCACCGACGTGGGAATTATGCGCCCACACCACGATTCGCGCCGGCCACCCGGGCCGGGACAGATGCTCCGCCAGGGCGTCCAGGGTGTCTGCCATGTGCCGGTCACGCAAATTCCACGAATCAACCCGGGAACCGAACATGGCCCGGTAGTACGCTTCGGCGTCGCGGACGGTCCCGGCATTGCGCAGCGCGTCGAAATGCGCCTCGCCGTCCCCGGTTTCGATCAGGTCGGCCGCACTGCGTTGCAGCTCCACCAGCTGCCGGACCACCTCGGCCTGGCAGGATTCGCCGGGCCGAACGCCGCGGCGAAACCGTAGGCCTGGCCGTCCTCTTCGGAGACGCGATCGAAACACGCGTAGCGTCGAGCGGCGCGTCGTGCGGCAGCGGGATCCACGCGCTCGAGGTAGTCGATCACTCGCTGCATCGAGCGGTGCATGGAATACAGGTCGAGGCCGTAGAACCCGGCGCACTCCTGCCCGCTGCGGCGGCGCTGGTCATTGTGCAGCCGTAGCCATTCCACGAACTCACGTACCTGCGTATTGCGCCACATCCAGGCAGGGAAACGCTCGAATCCACTGAGCGCGTGGGTGGGCGAATTGTCGGTGCCGAGACCGCGGACATATCGGTCGACGCGGTAGGCGTCGGGCCAGTCGGCTTCGCACGCCACGCCGTTGAAGCCGTGCTCGCTGATGAGCCAGCCGGTGATAGCGGCCCGGGCGGCGTAGAACTCGGCGGTGCCGTGCGAACTCTCGCCGATGAGCACGAACCGCGCATCTCCGACGAGGTCGATCAGCGCGTGTTCGGGCGGGACGCCCGCCGGCGCCTCGAGCGCGGCGGCGCGGGGGTCTGCGGCCCGTCGCGAGTGGACGAACGTCCTCAGCACATCGCCGACGTCCCCGACCGAACAAGGCGCTGGTCGGTCGGGGCGGCGCAACCGCACAGCACGACGGGACAAGGGGAGTGATGCAACAGATCCCGGCTCGTGGAGCCGAACAATGCGGCGGTCGCGGAGTTGCGGGCGCGGGTGCCGACCACCAGTAGCTGGGAGTCGCGTCCCGCCTCCGCCAGAACGGTGGCGGGTACGCCGGAAACGGTCACCGCGGTGACCTCCACGTCCGGGTGAGCCAGGCGATGCGGGGCCAGCGCACTCGTCAGGACCGCATCGTCGGCGGCCGTGTGGTCGGCTGTCGGTCCGAGCGGCGCGATCCGGTTCCCCGGCCGGCAGTGCACGGCGGTCAGCGGCACCGAGAGTGCCTCGGCGAGTTCGAATCCCAGCGCGAGGGCCGCGGTGCCGAGCGGGGTGCCGTCCACACCCACCGTGACCGGTTTCCGCCGCGGAATGCGACGGCCCGCCCTACCGCGCCATACCGCGATCGGGCACCGCGCGTGGCGCGCGACCTCCATGGTCGTCGGGCCGACCAGCCGCCCATCCCAGGCGGTCTGGGCCCCGACAACCAGGATCCGGGCGTGCGTGCTGCGCGCGATGAGGGCGGGAGCGGCCGCCTCGGGGGTGACCTCGGTGGTGACGGGCAACTCCGGTGCGCAGGAACGGACCAGTGCGACAGCGTGTTCGGCAGTCTGCGCGGCGAACTCGTGCCAGCGCACCACCCGGCCATTCAGGGGAGCGTGCCCCGGCTCGCCGTCGCCGCGGGGAAATCTCGGAGCGCAGGCGATGACGAGCGGTTCATGGATGGCGGTGGCGAGATACGCGGCCCAGCGGACGGCATTGAGTGAAACCGTCGAGCCGTCCACCCCGGCCACCACGCCGTTGCGATCATGGTGCGCGTCCATCGTTCCCTGCCTCCTACGCGGCGGTGATGACGACCTTGAGCGCTCCGGTCTCGCCGACGCGTGCGAAGGTGTCGTACGCGGAGGGGAATTCGTCCATCGTGAAGCGGTGGGTGATCATCGCGGCGGGGTCGAGCCGCCCGCTGGCCACCAGGTCGATGAGCCGGGGTGTGGAGTAGGTGTCGACCAGGCCGGTGGTGATGGTCCGGTCCCGGATCCAGATCTTCTCGAGGTGCAGGGTGGCGGGTTTGCCGTGCACGCCGATATTGGCGACGTGACCGCCCGGGCGGACGAGGTCGACTGCGGTTTCGAAGGTTTCGGCGATGCCGACCGCCTCGATGGTGACGTCCGCGCCGAGGCCGCCGGTCAGCCGTGCGATCACGTCGGCCGGATTGTCGCGGCCGCTGTCGACGATGACGTCCGCGCCCAGTTTCGCGGCGGCGTCGAGTCGGCTGCCCACGGCTTCGTGACCGAGAATCCGGCCGGGCGCGAACTCGGGGACGTCACCCCCGAGAATGTGCAGATCGGTGCCGCAGATCGTCACCGCCTCGACGCGGACGATCGCATCGGTCGGTTGGGTGATGATCGGGTCGGGAACCTCATCCCAGGATTTCTGCCCGGGTCCATGAAAAACCATTGCTCGCATGGGAATACCTCCTGTGCGCGGACATCTCGATCGGCCTAACCCTCCGGCGCTGCCGCAGTGCGTGATCGGCGGCCGTGCGTGTCGGTCGCGGCGTCGAGGGAATCGGCGAAGTCGATGAGCTGGTGGACCTGTTCGCCGTGCCGGCGCAGGAAGTCCTCGCGGGCGCGGCCGCGGCGGAACGTGAGGAAGGAGCGGCCGGTCTCGAGCTGCCAGGTGTACCAGAACAGGTAGGGGACGGTGAGGACGAAATTGGCTATGCCCCAGACGATCCAGACATCATTGTTGAACCACCCGTCCGACGGCATCACCTTCGGGAAGATGTTGTAGATCGCGATCACCAGCATGAGTACGGGCAACGTGTAGATGCGCGCCATGATGTAGAGTTCCGGGCGGCGCTTGACGAGCGGATAGATCTCCGCGACCGCGAGAATGCAGATGCTGGCGGCGAAATGCTCTTCCTGCGGGGGATATCCGCCGAAGGTGAAGCACAGATTCCAGGTGGTGTAGAGGAAGTTCCACGCCATCGTCGTGTAGGCGACGAGCTCGGCGTTGCGGCCGGGCAGCACCTCCCAGAAGCGCGGGCAGTAGGGGATCGTGAGGCACAGTCCGAGCCCGACCGCGGCGTTCCAGTAGTTGCCGATCTGGGCGTCGCGCAGGGTGGCCTCCGCGATGTTGAGGAAGAGAATCGCGTACGGGAACCATAGGAATCGCGGGTTGCGCAAGATCTCCCACACCCGTCCGGGGCGTTGCTCGGCCACGGAGATCCGCATCGCGCCGACCAGGGTGAGCGGGATCAGCACCGACAGGATCTTGGCCCAGGAGAACCAGTTGATCAGCCCGATATCGCGCCCGGGCCCCCAGATCCAGAGCGGGAACGTCAGCAGCGACAGTCCCCACACCCACATCGCGGGTCGTGGATGGGTGCGCATGTAGTCGACGATGAGCCACAGCACGCCGCAGAACACCAGCATCGAAACCGCCGTCACCCAGGTGAAGGGGGCCGGATTCCCGGACACCGCCTGCGACGCCGCACTGATCATGGTGGATACCGCCTTTCGCTGACTTCGGAGGAGTGCGATCGGGCAACCGACGAGCAGGCTGATACCGCCTATCGTGAGCCGACCGCGTGGGCAGTCGCCGGCGGGGCGTCGTGCGGCCGGGGAGCGGCGGCGCGCCCGCCTCCGTCAGCCCTGTTCGATCGTGAGGATGTCGGCCAGCGGGCGACGGGGAGTCGGCGGCAGCGGCGGTTCCCCGTCCGGTACGGTGCCGATCCGCACGACGATCTGCGGTGTGCCGGGATGCCGCAGCAGGTTGGTGAGAATGTTTCGGCCCGTGGGTAATTCGGTGATGTGGGTGAGCGCGCAGGTCGCCAGCCCCGCCACCGTGCATTCGAGCAGCAGCGCTGAGAGGGCCTCGCCCGTCGCCAGCCACTCGGGTAGGGAATCGCCCTCCGAGCTGAGCATGACCATGCCGGCGTGGTCCTCGGTCTCCGCACGCCGCATGGAGTGCGCCGCGGATGGGAAGACCCGGCCCACCCGGACCCGGGCGAATTCCGCGTCCGAGACCAGCGCCGCCGCCGGAACACCCTCGGGATCCCCGGAATGCCCTGCCCACCAGCCGATCTCGGCCTGGTACATCATGTCGTGCCGGCGCAGCGCCGCGGTCTGCTCGGACACCGCGGCCAGCCTGGCCTGTACCGCGTCGTCGAGCGTGTCCAGCTCCAGGTAGTGCGGCGAGACCAGCATGCGCAGCCGCCGCTGGAGGTCTTCCCAGTCCGCGGGCGCGCCCATCGGCAGCCGGTCGGTGTGGCGCTGCTCGATGGCGCCCGCGCGGGCCACCAAACCCGATGGAGGATCGGGCCAGGGCCGGAAGCTGATCTCGGCCAGGCGGCCGGGATCCAGTGGGTCCGGGACCCGGGTGGTGTCGGTGTGCCAGCCCTGCGCGCCGAACGCGGTCCGGACGTGGTGCAGCATGGCGCCGCAGCTGATCACCTGCTGCCGGCCGTGCGGGTCCGAGGCGATGAGCAGCCGGTCGGGATCGGTGCGCAGGTGCAGCCGTGTGCCGTCGAAGCGCCAATGCCAGGGCTGGGTGTTGTGCACGGAGGGCGCGCGCGAAGCCAGCAGCATCGCGGCCCGCAGCGTGCGGTGGTCGGGTACGGCGAGCGGGGTGGCGTTCATTGCGGTCATACTTCGAGTGTTCGCGTCGGCCAGTTTGGAACATACGGGCTTTCCGCCTGCTGACCAGGGACGTTGGTCACCAGGGCGAGCGCCGGCACGGTGCGTTCGGCCCGCTCCTTGATGCCCCGCAGCATCTTGGCCTCCATGATGAGGCTGCCGGGCTCCATGATCAGCATGTAGAAGAGCCGTTGCAGCAGACCGGCATCCGGTAGCGCGATGCGGTTGCGGCTGATCAACCGGGTGCCCTCGGCGGTCGGGTAGAGGCCGAACGCCCACACCCAGTGGTGGTCGGTCGAGGCCAGCACGAAGGCGCGTGGACGGTCCAGCACAGCCACCCGCATCGCGGGACCGGATTTGCCCATCGGCAGCACATCGTCCACCGCGAGCTGCTGATACTGCGGCAGGATCTGGTCGGCGCTGTGCATGTCCAGCCCGAGCAGGTTCTCGATCCAGTCGTAGGTGTAGGCGCCGGCCCGGCCCGGTCCCATCTGCACCAGCCACGGCCAGATCTGCTCCGGCGTGGCGGCGATGGTGATCGCACGGGTGGTGACGGTGCCGGCTTCGGCCAGCAGTCCGTCGCCGGGCATCGCTCGCCCGACTTCCTCGGCGGTCGAGCCCCAGGTCACGCACTTGGTGCGCGCGAAGAGCCGGTATCCGGCCGCCAGCCCGGTGAGGGCCGAGGCCACGCCGATCACGGTCGCCAATGGTGTCTTCACGGTTTTTCCTCTCGGTGGGACGTCGATGTCGATCCTCGGACGTCCCGCGGGATTTCCGCAGGGACCGATGGCCCGACATCCGCCCTCGGAACCGGTGACTTTCGGCCGTCTCGCCGCAGCTCGTACCCGCGGGATGCTGTGAACGAACAGCGGATTCGCACGGATCGGAGGACAGGCCATGACGGAGTTCGCGGACAGGAGCGCGCTCGTCACCGGCGGTGCGCGCGGAATCGGCGCGGCGGTGGTCGCGGAACTGGTGAAGGCGGGCTTCGGCGTCGTCGTCGCGGACCTGCGCATCGACGCCGGGACCAAGCTCGCCGAAATCCATGGGCCGCAAGCACGATTCCATCATCTCGACGTCACCGACGACGAGGAGTGGCAGCGGGTGCTGGAGAAGACCGAGCGAGAATTCGGCCCGCTGGGCGCACTGGTGAACACCGCCGAGATCCTCGACCTCGGGACCGTCGAGTCCGAGTCGCCCGCCCTGTTCCGGCATGTGCTGGACGTCAACCTCTACGGGCCCTGGCTCGGGATGCGGCTGGCCACGCCGCGCCTGCGTGCCGCGGGCGGCGGCACGATCGTCAATATCTCCTCGACCGCCGGCCTGGTGGGCTACCCGGGTATCAGCGGATACGTCGCCAGCAAGTGGGGACTGCGCGGATTGACCAAAGCCGCGGCGCTGGAACTGGGTTCGTCCGGCATTCGCGTGTGCTCGGTGCACCCCGGGCTGATCCATACGGCGATGACCATGGGCCTGGCCGAGTCGATCGCCGCCACCCAGCCGCTGCCGCGATTCGGCGACCCCGACGAGGTCGCGGCCATGGTGCGGTTCCTCGTCACGGAGGCGACCTTCTCGACCGGGTCGGAATTCGTGGTCGACGGCGGCGCGACCGCCGGTCAGGCCGGGCTGATCGAAACGTCTGGTGCAGACCAGCGGTAATGGCGACACGAAAGAACTGGAGGCATCGCCATGATGTATTGGTACGGCCACGACATGAGTGGCTGGGGCTACGCCTGGATGGGTGTGGGCATGCTGGTCTTCTGGGCCCTGCTGATCGTCGGGATCGCGTTCGCGGTCCGGTTCGCGGTATCCGATCCGGGCCGCTCGGGACGCTATGAATCCCCGTCGCCGCAGGAACTGCTGGCCCAGCGTTTCGCGCGCGGCGAGATCGACGAGACCGAATACGCCAATCGCCTTGCCGCATTGCGGGCCTCGGGCGCGGGGCTGTAGACGACAGGAGCGAGAGCATGTCGAAGATCTCCGAAACCCCTGGCGGCCAATTGAATCCGCCGGTCGTCGTGGCAACCGACGGATCGGCCGTCTCGTACCTCGCCGTGGCCTGGGCGGCCGTGGATGCGGGACTACACGGCTCGCCGCTCGAGATCATCACCTCGATGGCGGTCCCCGGCGGATGGGGACCCGGTGCGATGCTGACCAATACCGACACCGACTGGCTCCGCCTCGAGGGCGAGCGGGTGGTCACCGAAGCGAGTCGCGTGGCGCGCACCGCGGCCGTCGGCGATGGCCTGTCCATCCGCACCGATATCACCTTCGACACGGCGATTCCGTTCCTGATCGAACGGTCGCGGCACGCGCGCCTGCTGGTGGTGGGCAGCCGCGGGCGCGGCGCGATCCGGCGCGGCCTGCTCGGATCGGTGAGTACCGCGGTGACGCGGCATGCGCATTGCCCGATCGCGATCGTGCATTCGACAGCGGCGATCGACCCGGTCTCCGCGGAGCAGCCGGTACTCGTCGGCGTCGACGGCACACCCAACAGCGTGCCTGCCCTGAGGCTGGCTTTCGAGGAGGCATCCCGCCGCAAAGTCGGGCTCGATGCGCTGCACGCCTGGAGCGACACCAACCAGGCCGGGCTGCCGCTGCCGGGATGGGACGCCGTCCGCGAACGCGAAACCGAACTGCTCGCCGAACGGCTCGCCGGATTCGGTGAACACTACCCGGATGTCCAGGTCCGTCGGATCCTGGTCCGCGACCGCCCGATCCGGTCCCTGCTGGAAGCCGCGGAGAACGCCCAGCTGCTGGTGGTCGGCAGTCACGGCCGCGGCGGTTTCGCCGGCATGCTGCTCGGCTCGACCAGCAACGCGCTGCTGCACAGCGTGGAATGCCCGATGATCGTGGTGCCGACCCGCTGACCGATATGGTCCCCGCGCAGTGGTAGCTGTAGTGCCGCCCCCCGACAAGGGGGGTGCGCGCTCCAGCTGATTGCACGTTTTCTAAACTAATAACCCAGTTTATTGGTGAAGGAGAATGCTGCTGTGGACGATCAGACCACTGCGGAGGGGCCGACAGCGGTGCGGGAGCACCCGGCAACGTTGAAATCGGCTCTGGTGCAAGAACTGTGAGCGTGCGGGCACTGCTGCCGGTCTGGTCCGACTGGCGTGCGGGCGTGCGTGCCCCGGGTGCGGATCTGCTGTCCGGGCTGATCGTCGCCCTGGTCGCGCTGCCGTTGGCGCTTGGCTTCGGGATCTCCTCGGGCCTCGGCGCGGCCGCCGGCCTGGCGACCGCGGTGATCGCGGGCGCGGTTGCGGCGGTCTTCGGCGGATCGCGGTTCCAGGTGTCGGGGCCCACGGGTGCGATGACCGTGGTGTTGGTGCCGATCTTCCATCAGCACGGTGCGAGCGGGGTGCTGGCCGTGGGGCTGCTGGCCGGGCTCGTGCTGGTGGTGCTCGCGGTCGCCGGGGTCGGGCGTGCGGTGCGCTACATGCCCGCCCCGGTGATCGAGGGTTTCACCGCCGGAATCGCGGTGGTCATTGCGCTGCAACAGGTCCCGGCCGCGCTCGGTATCGCGCACGCGCACGGGGACAAGGTGTGGCAGGCTGCCGCTGACGCGGTGCGCCAGTACCTGGGGCATCTCGATCCGCTGCCGATCGTCACTGCCCTGCTGGTGGCAGCGCTCATGCTGGTCGGTGGCTGGTATCTGCCCCGCTGGCCGTTCGCGCTGCTGGCGGTGGCGCTGGCGACCGCGGCGGTGACGGTGTTCGATCTGCCGTTGGCCCGGATCGGGACCATCCCGTCGGGATTGCAGGCCCCCGACCTCGGTTTCCTTCATATCGATCAGCTGGGTTCGCTGCTGGCGCCGGCGTTGGCGGTGGCCGCGCTGGCGGCATTGGAGTCGCTGCTGTCGGCCACGGCCGCCGACGCGATGGCCGTGGGTACCCGCCACAACTCCGACCGCGAGCTGTTCGGCCAGGGCCTGGCCAATATCGCCGCACCGCTGTTCGGAGGTGTCCCGGCAACCGGCGCGATCGCGCGCACCGCGGTGAACGTCCGCTCGGGCGGTCGCACCCGGCTGGCCGCGCTCACCCACGCAATCGTGCTCGCGGGCATCGTCTTCCTGGCAGCCCCGCTGGTCGGGCAGATTCCCCTCGCCGCGCTGGCGGGGGTGCTGCTGGCGACCACGGTGCGGATGGTCGAGACGGCGTCGCTGGCGGCGATCGCCCGCGCTTCGAAGGGAGACGCGGCGATCATGGGCGTCACGTTCCTGGTCACCGTCGCCGCCGATCTGGTGACCGCGGTCGCGGTGGGCGTCGGGATCGCGGTGGTGCTCGCCTTGCGCTCGGTCGCGAAAGAGGCTCGCCTACAACAGATTCCGCTGGACGAGGGTGATCATCTGGCCGAGGAGCACGAGCTGCTCGACGAACACATCGTCGCTTACCGGCTCGACGGGCCGCTGTTCTTCGCAGGCGCGCACCGCTTCCTGCTGGAGCTGGCCGAGGTATCGGATGTGCACGTGGTGATCCTGCGCATGTCGCATGTCACCGCGCTGGACACCACCGGTGCGCTGGTGCTCAAGGACGCGATCGGCAAACTCGAACATCGCCACATCGTCGTGCTCATGTCCGGGCTTCGCCCCGATCACCAGCGCCGTCTCACCGCGATCGGGGCCCTGCCCGCGGGCGGCGCCGACCACCTTTTCACCCACACGCCCGATGCCATCACCTGTGCGCGGCAGCTCGCGCCCGCGGTGGCCGGCGACGGTCATCGAGCGGGCGCCTGACATCCTGCGCCCGCGCTGTTCAGCGCGTGTTGGTGGAGGGGCGGGCCGGAAGCCCCAGGGCGGAGCGGTTGCAGGCCAGGGCGAGGTCGGTAGCGGTCACCAGTCCGGTGAGGCGGCCGCTGTGGTCGGTGACGGCGACGGCATCGAGGTTGGGGCGCAGGACGATTCGGGAGATGACGTCGGCGAGCAGATCGTCGGAGTGAGCGATCGCGGCCGGGGGGAGCGGTCGGGCGAGGTCTGCGACCCGGAGGCCGGCGTGCGGACGCGCGCTGGTGCGCAGGAGATCGGCCCAGGCGAGGACGGCGCACGGGTGGCCGTTCTGATCGACGACCGGGAAGAGGTGGTGGTGGGTGTAGACGAGGTCGGATCGGAGGAACTGGTCCAGGGTCCATGTCGCGTCGGCCATCCGCGGCGCGGGGGTCATGACATTGCCGATGGTGGTGGCGCCCAGACGATGTCGCAGGCCCGCCATGGTCAGCTCGCTGTTGGCGGCGCTGTAGAGGAACAAGCCGAGCAGTATCAGCCACAGGCCGCTGAAGTCGCGGAACGCGATGATCTCGGCACTGCCGAGGCCGCCCAGGGTCATGCCCAGGACCTGGCCGGTGCGGGCGGCCGCGGTCGCGGCGCGCAGGCGGTCGCCGCTGCGCCACCAGATCACCGCCCGGACGACGCGTCCACCGTCGAGGGGCGCGCCTGGCAGCATATTGAACACGGCGAGAACCACATTCACGGTGGCGAGCCAGACGAGGGTTTCGGTGACCGGGCCGCCGGGGGAGAAGACCGACGACACGGCCGCCGCGCCGTAGGCCATCACGCCGAGCATCAGACTGGTGGCAGGGCCGACCAGGGCGACTCGCAGGTCGGTCCGGGCATCCTTGGGCTCGTCGGTCAGCTCGGAGGCCCCGCCGAGCAGCCACAGCACGATGCGTTCGACATGAATCCCATTGCGAGCGGCCACGATCGAATGCGCGAGCTCGTGTGCGAGCAGGCAGGCGACCAATCCGAGAGCGCCGGCGATCGCCGCGGCCCAGATGATTCCGGCGCTGGCGGTGCCACGGAGATAGGTGGCGAGGATCCACGTGAAGAGCCCTACGGTGACGGCTGCGGACCAGTGCGCGGCGATACGGATGCCGCCGATTCTTCCCAGTGGGAGCGTGGATCGGAGCTGCATGGTGTCCTCGTCTGTCGTGCCGGTCGGATCAGTGCTCGGACCCGGTCAGCCCCTGAGCGAGCAGGATGCGATGAGCCTGCTGCGCGGCCGAGAATCCGCCGTGTTCGTCCGGTCCGGCGCCGGCGGGATACTCCAGGCCACGCACGAGTGCGGTGACGGCCTCGGTGAGCGCGGTCAGACGTCGTTCGATGTCATCGGTCTGCATCTGCCCCGGCTGTGTCGAGACCGCCGCGCCCCCGGAGACCGCCGCCAGGTCGGTGCCGAGCAGGAGGAAGCGCAGCGCCACCGGGAGCTGCGCCAGCACATGGTCGAGCTGACCGGGAGAGAACAGGTCGGCGAGGGCATCGGTCACCACCCCCACCAGCGGCACGGCCTCCTCGGGACTGACGCCCGCGGCATGGGCGAACTGGGCGAGGAATGACGGCACATCGCGCGGGACCGGCACGTGGGCCGGGATCCAGCCCTCGTAGAACGTGCCGCGCAGCAGCTCGGGCAACTGGGCGCTGAGATGCGCGGTGGCATTGACGCCCAGGCGGTCGCGCACGGTGTGCAGCCATGCGCGCAGTGCGCGATGGGCGAGGATGCGATCCTCGGTGTCGATGGCCTTGGCCACGGCCGCCAGCCATTCGTGGGCGGTGTGCACGCTCGGTGCGAACGGATCGGTGTGATGGCTCATGGGACACGGCCTTCCGGGAGATGAGTAGGCACTGTGTGGTGATAGGTCGAGCCTGCGCTCCCCGCAGGCCCCACGGCAGAGGACTGGTGCCACCGCACCGACGACAGAGGTCACCGCCGCGATGGTCTTTGCGCCCTGCCGGCTCCGGGGTCGCGGTCGCCGGATCCGGCAGACCGGCCGCGGGCGGCCCGATGCCGGACCAGCCAGCGGCGGAATTCGTCCGCGCCCCACACGATGAGCGGGAAGGGGAGGGTCAAGGCCAGCATGGCGGGGGGAGGGAGGCGGTACCGAGAGGGGTGTGCAGGGGCGGGAGGTAGATGATGACGGCGGTCAGGGCTGTCTCGAAGGCGATGCCCCACAGCAGGAGTGGGTTGGAGAGGACGCCGATCGAGCGCAGGGAGGCGTATTCGGTACGGGCCGCGAACGCGGTGCCGATCTGGCCGGTGACCATGCCGAGATGACATCGGTGGACCCGAGCGTCTCCACCGCCCCGCCGCTGAAGCCGGTTGGGACCGACGTGGACGAGCCGCCGCTGCGCCTCGCGATCGGTCAGCCCGGTGCGGCGCTGCGCAGATCCCGGAGCAGCAGGCCGATGCGCTCGGTGGGGTCCGGCGGCACCGTGGATTCGCCACCGATGGCGCTGCCGGACGTGTCGGCTGCGCGCGCATCGGTGCCGGTTGTCATGCGGATCAGCCGCCACGGTTGGGCAGGTCGATGCCGGCCGGATCCGCGCGGGGCGAACTCGCGGAACGTCCTACCGCGTTCCATCCGCGCAACGCCTGGGCGACGGTGACATCGATCGAGGTGGTCGTGTCCACGGTTGTCGCGCCCGGCCACGGAGAGCTGGTCGTGGCCAGTGCCTGCGCGATGTCGGGGGTGGCCTCGGAATCGCCGGGGCGGCGCGTGCGGATGCGCGTGGCGTACGTCTGGGGCGGGCACTCACAGCGCAGCGGGATCAGCTCGGCGTGGGCGTGCGCCGCGAGTGCGCGGGCGCGGGTCCGTTCGCCCGCGTCGATCCAGGAGGCATCGAGTATCACCGAGACGCCGAGCGCGAGCCGCTGCCGTGCCAGTTCCAGCATGTGGGTGTACACCAGTGATCTCGCGTCGGGCCGGTAGGCTCCGGAGTCGAGGCCGCCGCTGGCACCGGTGATCGCTCCCGAGGCGCGGAGCCGGGCCCGCACGGTGTCGCTCGAGATGACCTCGGCGCCGGTGAGTTCTGCGAGACCGGTTGCGACAGTGGACTTTCCGGTCCCGGGCAGGCCGCCGACCAGAGCCAGCCGCACCGCGCCGGCCTCCAGGTGCCGCACCGCGAGATCCAGGTGCCGGACAGCGTGACCGACGAACTTCTCGTCACCCTGCGCGGCCCGGATGTGGTTCGTCTTGGCCCGCACCATGGCCCGGTAGGCGATGTAGTGATGGCGCAGCGAGGCCGGCGGCGAATCCCGCGCCGCGCGTAGGTAATCGGTGAGAAAGTCCTCGGCGAGCTGCGGCCGGCCGAGGAATTCCAGATCCATCGCCAGGAAGGCGGCATCGTCGAGGCCGTCGACAGCGCGGAGGGAATCGTCGAAGTCGAGGCAGTCCAGGATCCGGAAGCCGTCGGGCAGCGCGAAGATGTCTTCGGTCATAAGATCGCCGTGCCCATCCAGAACCCGGCCGTCGGCAATGCGTTCGGCCAGCAGCGGCGCCCGGCCGTCGATGAAACGCATGGCCAGCCGCTCGATGCGGTCGACCAGCAGGGGCTCGAGCGCGCTGAGCGGATGGGATCGAGGGCCGCGCAACAGGATTCGCCATCGCTGCCGCAGGGCCTGTGCCGTTCCCGCCTGATCGATCGTGCTGCTCCGACTGGCATTGCGATGGAATTGGGCCACCACCGTCGCCAGTTCGGACAGTTCCGCCCGGCCGATCGCGCCGCTGGTGACCAGCCTGCTCAAGCGCCGAGATTCCGGCATACGCCGCATGACCAGTACGGGTTCGCCGGGACTGTCGAGCGAACCGGTGAGATGTTCCAGGCCCAGGTAGACATCGGGCGCCCAGCGCCGATTCAATTCGAGTTCGCGCCGCAGCGCGTGTTCTCGGGCCTCGGTCGTCGCGAAATCGAGGAAGTCGGTGACGATGGGCTTCTTCACCTTGTACGCCCGATCCCCGACCAACACCACCAGGCCGGTGTGCGTTTCCCGGATCTCCGCGGCGCGTGCATCGTGGAGGGTCCCGCTGCGCAGGTGCTCCGCGGCCACGGCGCGGTCGACCGACCGCTGCCGCAGGTCGTCGGGCCGGACGACAGGACGTGAGGTGGAGGCGTTCGTGTCCATGCCTCCCACACTCCGCGCGCCGGGCTGCCGGAAACAGAGGACTTAGGTCCCCGCAGTGACGACAACGGTCCCGTCGCCGGCGATCGCCCGTAACTACATCGCCGATCAGCAACTGCCGGAGCAGTCTCAGCGCACGAGTATGCGGTGCCGTGATCACCGGGGCTCCAACCTGCGCTTTTCGACAGCGCTCATCCTCCGGGGCGGGGGAGACGCGCACATATGAGGGGGCGTGCGGTTCTCGCTACGACGCTCGGAGGGACTCGATCGCGTGCATCAATCGGGTGTTCTCGGGGTCGGCTGCGGGTGCCGGTAGGACGATGCCGTGGACGAGGCCGGCGTATCGGTCACGTACGAGGTCCGGCAGGGCGTCGTAGTCGCCACAGATGAGCAGCGCGTCGAGGACGTCGTCGGTGACCACGTCGTGAAGTTGGTCCCAGCGTTGCGCTTTCACCAATTCACGTAGGCGGTCGAACAATTCGGGCAGGCCGAGGCGGATGAGCGTCGGCCGGTAGGACGGGGTGGAGTAGAGGAAGGCGAGTAGGCGTCGCTGCCGCTCACGGTCGCGTGCCACCTCGGCTGCCGTGGCGCCCGTGGCGATCGGGACCGCGGCGATGATTCCGGGGGCTGGGCGCGAGCGTTCGGCGGACCCCGCGTGCAATGCGGGCTGAACGACGTCACGCAGGTATCCCGGATCGGAGTTGGTGGAGTGAGTGATCACGCCGTCGGCGAGTTGTCCTGCGAGGCGGCACATCCCGGCATTCACCGCGCCGAGCAGGATCGGTGGTGGGACGATGTCGTCGGGGCCGGGGTTGAAGTAGGGCTGCAACCGGGTCAGCCGGTAGCTGTCGCCCTCGAAACGGATCGAATCGCCGGATGCGAACGCGGCGAAGAGCTCTCGCAACACGGTCAGGTATTCCCCGATCCGCGCGACGGGTTCGGTCCACGGCATCCCGAAACGGCCTTCGATGTTCTGCTTGATCTGCGTTCCGAGTCCGAGCTCGAAGCGCCCGCCGGAGAATTTCGCGAGATCCCAGGCGTTGTACGCGACCAGCGTCGGGCTCCGGACGAAGGCCAGCGTGATCGCGGTGCGCACGGTGATCCGGCTGGTATGCTCCGCCGCAAGCAGCGCGACGGCGAACGAATCGTGGACCGTCTCGGGGATGTGAACCCCATCGAATCCGAGATCCTCCACCCGCCGAGCCACCCGTGGCACCTCGGACAGCGGCAGTCGCGGATCCAGGGCTGCATAGACTTTCATCGACCGTCTTCCTCGGCGTCGGTGTGTTTCTCACCGCAGACGGTAGCGGGCGCACCGCGTCATCGGCCCTCAGGCCGTCGGTCTGCTCCTCCGGAATCCACGCCCGCGCACGATCACGCCAAGATCTCCGCTTTCAGATCCGGCCGACCGCGCTCCTCCGCGAACGGCAGTGCGCGCCCGCACAATAGATCCACGAAGTACCCATACGGGGCATCGTCGCTGTCGACGGCCATCATGAACAACAACACCAGAAGGTCGTTCGTCGACTCCTGCGACCACCGGTAACCAACCGCCGGACCGTACCGGTCGAAGATCGGCGCACCGTTCTCAGGTGAGTTGAACCAAACACCCTCGACCCGCCGCACCATCCACTCGCCGATATAGGTGATGAATTGCTCCGCGAGAACACCGTTTTCGGGCGCGTACCGTCCATCCTCGCCGAGCACCGCGGCATCGATCAGGGACACGACCCAGTCGAACGCAGCAGCGCTGAATCGGTCATCCAGCGATGGGCGGCCCTCGCTGCCCTGTACTGCCTCCAGCCGGGGCAGCGTCTGCGTGAACAACGCCTCGATGCGGGCATCGATCGCAGCCTGGTCGCTCCACGCGAGCCAGGCCGGCGACTGCTGGGCGTCGCCGTCGAACCATCCGGGGTCCAGATCGCTATCGGCCGCAGTGGCCCGTCTCGCGTGAGTCTTCACGTTCCCCTCGTGTGCGTGCATGCCGTTGACGGTCTGCCGGATGATAGTCGACCTCGCGCTGCCACAAGGGCAGAGCCGCCGAGTTGCTGTTCGAGATCGTGGCTGATCATTGGTTGTTCAAGTGGAACCGTGCCGGTCAGCACCGGCACATACTGTCGCATGTGCGGCACTGTGCGTCATCGATGGAATGCGACTGCCGCGATAGGTTTCTCGGTGCCGACACCCCAAACAACACCGCGTCGGCGCGCAAAGGGTTAGCGCCCGCCCGGGCGGCAATTTCTTTCAGCGCAACCCGGGCGGGCATTCTCTGTCCACCGATGATGATCTCAATCGCTTCGCGATTCACGCCACATGTGTCCTACCCGAACGGCACGGGTGCCGCATGAGGGAATGTTCGCGTTTGAATGCCTCGATCGCTTCACGACACCCAGTGCAGATGGTGCCGCCTGTACGGATGGGATTCTTCCCACATTCGGCACTGATCGGTCCTCAGGCCGGGAAGTTGAAGTCCCCTCGAATGATGCCAGCGGCGAAGGCATCCCATTCGCCGGGGGCGAAGACGAGGGCGGGGCCGGTCGGGTTCTTCGAGTCACGAACTCCGACGGTGCCCCCGGGCAGCCAGGCCACCTCGACGCATTCGGTCTGGCCGCTACTGTGGCTGCTCTTGAACCACTGTGCTCCGGACAGGTCGATGTTCATGCGGTGTGACTCCTTGCTACCCGTCTGAGCAGGTCTCGTGTTGCTGTCTCGTTCAGTGCGGTTTCTCTTATGGCCGCGGCGATTTCATGGTAGCGCTGCATGTCGTCGTTGCTTTCCATGTAGATGTCCGGTTTGCCCGCTCCCTCGAGATAGACCAGAGGCGGCTCGATCGGGCGAGATTTGGCATCCTTTCCGAACTCGAGAATGACAAACGGGCCATGCAGCAGACCACGGCTACACCCACTCGCGAACGGTTGAACGCGTAGCGAGATGTTTGGCAGCTTGCCGATCTCGGCCATGTGCTGTAGCTGAGCAGCCATGACGCGCGGTCCGCCGATCATGCGGTGCAGTGCCGACTCGTGAAGCAGCAGCTCGAGTTTCACCGGATCGGTCTTGCGAGTGATGATCGTTTGCCGTTTGAGCCGCAACTCGACCCGGCATTCGATGTCTTCGCGGCTGCTGTCGACATAGAACGCGCTGATCAGGGCACGGGCATAGTCGGCGGTTTGCATGAGACCCGGAACGATCTCGTGGTAGGTGATCAGACGCTGGGCCGATGCCGCCAGTCCGACAAACATATTGAATGTTGTATCGCTGTAGAGTCCGCCGAATGCGGTGTACCAAGAGGTGACCTGCGCTTGCTTGGCAAGTTCGACGGCCCGATCGGTATCGGCGGGAGTGACCTCGTACAGTTCACACAACGCTCGGATGTCCCGGATGCGAAGCTTTTTCACGCCACCGGTCTCGATGCGGTGCAACGCGGTCTTGCTCAGCTCCACCAGGCGAGCCGCGCGATCCATCGAGAATCCACGGCTGTCGCGGGCCTCGCGCAGAAACCGGCCCAGTTGCCGCCTGGGCAGTGTCGAGGGTTCGTCATCGCTGGTCATGTGTGCATCCTGTGAATTTTCGGAACGGAACACGCACCATCGCGGAACAGACTGTACGCCGGGCGTGGACCCCATCCTGGCCAATCGAACCAATCGCGTTCGGAACGTCCGAATTTGCTGTCTCGCCGTGACATCGGTGGTGTCCTGATCGCACGCCAGGCAAGAAATCACACCATTCGGTTCTCCAAATGCATGGCGCGCCATAGCCGTCCGATGAGCAGGGGGTCGATCATGTCCAGAAACAATCCGTGGTCAGTGCAGTCGATCATGGACCGCATCGAACATGAGAAGCAGCAAACCGTTGACACAGAGCACGCCGAGGCCGAGGTTGCCACAGCCGGGTATGCGGTGCGTGGGCTGTGGTCGTGCTACGACGATCCCGGCACATTGACTGCCGGACAAGCGCATACCGCGATGCAGCTGCATCTCGGATGCGGAGTGGACAGCTGCTGGGTGCGGTGGCGGGCGCGGACCGCGCTGGTCGCGGCCGGGCGCATGGTGCTCGATCCGCGTGCGGCACGGGTGCCGGGTGTGCACCGCAAGTCCCTTTTCGCCGTGTTACGGATGACGGTGTTCGGTTGTGGCGCACTGTTTTTCGGAGGCCGTCATGTCCTGCGATGACCCTGACCGGATCGAGATCCAAGTCATCCAGGACGTACTCGACACCGTCGAAGCCCGGCTGTGCGACCGCGAACGTCGCGGGTGGCGGTTGACCGCGCCCCGTTCGCTCATCTACGCGGCCGTCCTGCACGCGGTCATCGTCAGCGCCCGCGCCTCCCACCGCCTGCCCGCCACCCTCGACCACGCCGCGGTCCTCGACGCCATCTTCGACGGCACCGAACCGGCGGAGCCCGGTGAACGCGGCCGCCCGGTCGACGACGTGATCGACCGGCACACCATGAACATGAACTGATGGCCTTCGCCGCCGAGGCGGCTCCCGCGACGAGGAGGCCCTCACGGCCGGCAACCGTCATGGCTCCTTACGTGGCGCGCTTGAATCTCCTTGCTTCCGTATGGATTCCCAGCGCTCCCTACGGTCGCGGTCGTCTCTCCCCGGCCCCGCCACAGCCCGGATCTCGTCGCTCATGGCCTGGAACGGAACACCCGCTACTCGAACCTACTGGCAGGTGGTCAGTCGGACTTCGCCTTGTGCTCGGCCAGGCGCGTCGTGAGCTGGGTGAGCACATGGTCGGGAACCAGCCCGGAGACGTCGCCGCCGAGCCCCGCGACCTCTTTGACCAGCGACGAGGACAGGTGGCTGTACTCTGGATCGGAGGCTACGAACAGTGTCTCCACGGTGGACAGCCGGTGGTTCATCTGCGACATCGTGAGTTCGTACTCGTAGTCGCTGACCGCGCGCAGGCCCTTGACCATGGCGTGCGCGCCGTGCTGCACGCAGAAGTCGACGAGTAGCCCGTCGATGGCCTCGACGCGGACGTTCGGATATTCGCCGGTGACGTTGCGGATCATGGCGATCCGCTCCTCGGTGGTGAACAGCGCGCGTTTGCCGGCGTTCTTGCCGACGCCGACGATCACCTCGTCGAACAGCGTTGCGACGCGGCCGATGATGTCGAGGTGGCCGTTGGTCACCGGGTCGAAGGAGCCCGGGCAGACCACACGCCGGATGGCTTCGCCGGTCAAGTTCGCGGAAGGATGATCGCGCGCCCTACACCATCGGGCCGGCCTGTGGCGCACATTTCGGCAGCGAAACGTTTCAGCCGGCTGAGGAGGTCGGCGGGCATGGGGGTAGTCCTTCTCGTCTCGAGGTCGACATCCAGGTCCAGCTGCTGATGGTCGGATGAACAGCCATCCGGGTGATGAGCGCTCGCGTGTGGACTGACGGCTGATCGGTGATCACCTGTTGTTCGGTGATACTCATGATGCATATCCCCTCCGAGCCGGTCGATGATCGATCACGCCCGCGCCCACGATCAGCCCGCGAGTGCGCACGTTCAGATCGTTCCACCGCTTTCGGACCATCTCCGATTCTCCTTTCGTCGGCTCTAGGTGTCGATCTGCGTGCATAGGGTCGCTGTCAGCGTGCCGTTCGGAGTGTCTGCGGGGCCGAGCTGGTTTCGCCGTACATCACCCTGTGCCACCAAGAGTCCAAGGGGCTGGGATCCGGCCAGACTACCGAGTTCCGGACGCGGCCGATGGCGGGCTGGGCGGTGGTGTCGCTCATGCGATTCTCCTGATGTGCACGAACATTCCGGATGTGGCAGCGACCACGCTGGCGCTGCCTGATCCAAGATCGCCCGCCATACTGGGTCACCACAGGGGCCGAAAGTCAGCTGTCGGGGCCCCGAAGGGCACATCACTGTTGCCACAACCGAGCTGCCGGTCCTGGATGCGGTGCACAACCGTTGGTGGCCAAGGCAAATCGGGAGGAGCCTTTCGGCCCTGCCGTGGCGTCGGCGCGCACTGCAGCCTGGTAGCCGTGATCATGGTTCTCGATACCACGCAGTCGCGGCACACGATGGATCCCGGAATGTACGAGCAGACGGTGACGCGGCTATCCGCGGAGTTCGGCGGCGAGGTATCGCGTCGGCAGGTGGAATCGGTACTGCGAAGGTGCCTGACCGATCTGGCGGGCAGTCCGGTCGGTGCCATGCCGGAGCTGAGCGAACGCCTGGCCAGGCAGCGATTGACGGACGAGCTCGAGGTCGGCGTGCTAATGCCGGTCGGGTGGACCTACACGGGAGCTCCGTCACCGGCCTCGAACCGCGTGGCCTGAACAAAGCCGCTGTGCTGGTTCAAGTTTCGACGGCCAACAACTGTCTTCTCAGTGATGTGCTTCATCGAGCAACCGCACATCCAGGATGGTGGCATCGAGCCGCAATGCCGGTACCCGAGCCAGAGCGGTGCCGACATCACCAGCGTCACGAGGTTAAGGCGGTATGCCCATCTCCTCTACGTCGGGCCCTGTCGCTGTCGTGATGTAATCGGCAGTAGCGGACGTTCAGCGGCGCACCAGGTTCCGGCCGCCGGCGCCCCCACGCTCGCTGGTTCGGGCAGCGCAGTATACGGCAGAATAGTGCGTTCGAGCCTCATACGACCCGTCCTGGTGTGGAGCCCCCTCAGCCGGGCTGGTCAGCTGAGTTGAATTGGGCAGCAGAGCAACCCGTGAGCCGATCGGTAGGGTCGTGATCATGCTGCTGTGGATCAACGGACCCTTTGGCGGAGGCAAGACCCAGTCCGCCCACGAGTTGCACCGGCGTCTGCCGGGCAGCGTGATCTGCGACCCAGAGCAGGTTGGATACGGGCTGCATCGGATGCTGCCAGCATTCATGCGGGGTGACTTTCAGGACCACGCCAGTTGGCGTCACGGTGTATTCGAAATCCTCGACCTGGTGCTGACCGAACACGACGGGACGGTCATCGTGCCGATGACCGTTGTCGAGCCCCAGTACTTCGCGGAAACCGTTGGGCGGTTACGCGAAAAAGGGTATGAAGTGCGGCACTTCGCCTTGCTCGCTGAGCGGGAAACGGTATTGAACAGGCTGCGCGACCGCGGCCTCGCCTCGCGCCTCTACTGCGGGTCGTGGGCCAGCCAGATCTGCTGCGGCGGAGAGAACAGTTCGCGGTGGACAAGCTTGATCGCTGCCTCGAGCAGCTGAGCAAGCCGGAGTTCGGCGAGCATATCTGGACTGACGCGACCGCGGTTGCAGAGGTGGCCAACCGTATTGCTGATACCACCGGCGTGACACTGACGCCTAACATCGACGGCCGACTTCGGGGCAGGCTCCGACGTATGGCCGTGACTTTGCAGCACGCCCGCGTTTGACGCTGTAACGAGCGCCATTCGGCATGAGCGTGCACTACCGGCGGTCGTACGACGCTCTGCCCGTTGATCTTCCGATGCCTGGCCCTGGCCGGTGCGGTCAGCGCGGTATGCGGCAGTAGCGGACGTTCTTGAGGTGACTTCAAGTTGCGTCGACCACTGGTTCTGTTGCTGTGCGGCGAATTTCGGCAGCTACCCTGTCCGGAGCCTCGAGCATCGGTACGTGTCCCACATCGGGCAGCATGACAACCCGGCGGCTGGCTGACGGTATGACCAGTTGTGCGCCGAAGCGCGAGGGCGGGATCACGCGGTCACAGGCGCTGAAGACGATTGTGGTCGGCGTGGTGATCCGGTCGAGAATCTCCAGCGCTGTGTCGCTCGGCCATATTGCGTTGATGTCTCGCGCGGTGCAGTATCCGGCCGATTGCATCGCGATCGCAGCCAGGTCGGGCGCGACAAGTCCTGGCCGGTGACAGAACGTACGCATCGTGGTGACCTTGCCAATGGCGGCCAGGGCCGGGTTCGCGAACCCCCTCGACAGTGGTGCGAAGTATGCGCCGAGCTGGAACTTGCGCCGCAGCCGGTCGGCGTGGCGGCTGCCGCGCGACCATAGTCCCGCCGAGGCGATGGCAGTGACACTGCACGCTCGGCCACGCTGGGCGAGCTCGAGCGCAATCCACCCTCCCAGGGAGTTGCCAGCGATGTGCGCTGTCTCCCAACCAGTCTCGTCCATCAGTGTTTCGATATGGTCGGCTCCTGCGGCAACGGTCAGTGGCCGGTCGCCGACAGGGCCTCCCCAGTGGAATGGGAGAGTCGGTGCGAGAGTGTCGAACTCGTTCGACAGCTCGTCGATCACCCCATCCCAGCAATGCCACGTCTGCGTGAACGCGTGTAGCAGCAGAAGGGGTTCACCTGAACCGCTCCTACGGAGCCTCGCTGGTGTCGCCGAAGTATTCGCTGCATCGTTCATGCGCGTTCTCCCCCTTTTGTTCTTCCCCAACGCGATTCAGAGTCGCGACCTGCCTCGGCACCCCACCGTGCGAAGCCTCGGGACGAGGTTACAAACAAGCTCACTCGATGTCTACTACTATCTGTAGTTGAGCCTGGATCCTTCGCAATCGGCGATCGCAGTCGAGATCGTGTCCGATGCACGTCCGTGCGCGACATTCGGCATGGGCGCGCACTGCCGGGCGGCCGTACGCCGCTCTGCCCGTTGATCTTCCGATACCCCGTGCTGGCCGGTTCGGTCAGCACGCTATGCGGCATGAGCGGATGGTTCTGTAGCACCTGAGGTTGCCTGTGCTAGCAACCAGATCGAATGGAGTGAAACCGTGCATGCACGGCATTCCTTCAGCGGGCCGCACTCGCTCATCCTGACCGACAGCGTCAGCTCGAAAGGCTGTCCCCCGCGGAGATGCCGCCCCTCGTGGACTCCGGAAGGGGTCCACTTCTGTACTCCTCGAGATACGTGATGCGCCATTGTGGCCAGTCCAGATACTTGTCGCCGGCCTTTTCCCGGTAGCGCCGATACTGGTTCCGCTTTGTCCGCACCAGAGACTTCCGTGCGTCGCGGGCCGCTTTCCGTGCTGCCCGCTCGCCCCGTTTGCGTTCCGCGTCTGTGAGCTCCATCGGCGGATCAGCGAAGACTCTCGATCGCATCCAGCGCATAGTGGGCCATCCTCGGTTCGAGATGCTGGGAGTGTTACCCGGCGACCAACTCGATGGTAGCGATGAAGGAATCAACCGCTATCGGTCAATTGCCCTAATCATGTTGTGGGGCAGCGCAGAACCCAGGAGAAGTCCCGTTGCGGCCGGCCAAGGGCAGCAGCCGATCGATCTTCGAAAGCCGGAGTCATCCATACCCTCAACTCGGCAGTAGCGGACGTTCTGCACCGCACCAGGTTCCGGCTGCCGTCTCCCCGCGCTGGCCGATTCGGTCAGCACGGTATGCGACAGAAGCGGATGTTCGCGGGTCGCATTCAGTGTGTGCAGGGGTGGGTGCCTGCGATGTTGGCCGACCTGATTTCGTGGGCCGTTCGCCGCTCCAGTTTTCGGATCACGATCTCACCCAAGGGGATGTCAGGCTGTTTCCGCCAGCCTCGTTTGTCCCATACCGATCTCGTTGAACGAAGCTTGATTTCCGCTTGATCGGAAACCTCGGCTTCGACTGCGCCAGTCGCGGTTGCCATCATCTGGCGTCCGTGCCGCCGGTCGGCGCGGTTCGGTAGCCGCTTGTTCCGTCGGATGGCTTTCCTTGAGCTCTTGTCGTTCTCGCCGTAGTCGTTGCGTCGGTCCTTCGTGTAGCTGAGAATCTTTTTCTCCTGCGGACTCTTCCGCGTCACCATGACCATCCTTCCCGTCGAGTGAGTGGTCAGGTTACGCATCGATCCGACTGTTCGTCACGGAGTTTTTCGCGTAGACGAGGCCGGCCGACCTCGGTCGACACAGCTTGCCCTGTTCGCACGCATATCGCAATGAGCGGAGGTCTGCTGATGATCGAGGCAGGCCGGGAGGTTGGAGCCGGACCAGCCGTCTGGGTGAATTATGTTCGCGCCCCTAGCGTTTGGGGCGTCCCGCCCGCATGCGCTCCGTTAACGCCTGCCTGACTGGACCCGATGACCAGTTTGTCCTTCCGTTTGGATGGAAGTCGGGGATGGCGTATCGATGCGAGGGGAAATATGAAGGCCAGATCAGTGCTGTTCGCCGCGTTCGCCACCGCCCTCGTGGCGGCCGCGAGCGGATGCTCCGCCAACTCGTCGACCCAGGCGGGAACAGCGAGCACGACAGTCGCCGCATCCCAGGCGACGACCGTACCGGCGCAGGGCAACCAGTCCGCTCCGCCGCCCGCCCAGGCCCCGGGCGGCCAGGGCGGCAATCCATCCGCGGGCGATGCCAATTCGCCGCAGCCCGCACCTGCCACCAGTGCCGCGACCGACACGCCGCAGCCCACGATCGTGCCGGTGACCACGAATCCGGCACCCAACGGCAGCGGCCACGGACTGTGTTTCGACCTCAATTCCGGGCTCGCCAACTCGGCGATCAAGAGTCTCGCCCCGACCGCGAACGGCGGATGGGGCAATCCCTCGGCGAGCAATGACCCGATCTCGGCGGGCTGCGATGGCGTGCTGTC
>NZ_JBFAXK010000017.1:0-1120 GCF_040680715.1 Nocardia sp. NPDC051981
GCCGCCGTCACCTCTGCGCGGCCTGCATGCGAGAGAAGAAGAGACGAGATGACCGACACCACCGCCGACCACCTGGATGCCTATCCGCCCAGCGCTGAGTTCGCGGCCGCCGCCAACGGCGATGCCTCTCTTTATGCTCGAGCCCAAGCGGATCGGGACGGGTTCTGGGCCGAGCAGGCACGGCGCCTGTACTGGCATCAGCCCTTCACCCAGGTGCTGGACTGGGACGAGGCGCCCTTCGCCAAGTGGTTCGCCGACGGCAAGCTCAATGTCGCCTACAACTGTGTGGACCGGCACGTGCTCGACGGGCACGGCGACCGGGTCGCCATCCACTGGGAGGGCGAGCCCGGCGACTCCCGCGACATCACCTATGCCGAGCTGCTGGCCGAGGTGTCGCGTGCGGCCAACTACTTCACCGGCCTGGGGCTGGCCGCGGGTGACCGGGTCGCCATCTACATGCCGATGGTCCCCGAGGCCATCGTGGCCATGCTGGCCTGCGCCCGTCTGGGCCTGACCCACTCGGTGGTCTTCGCCGGCTTCTCCCCCAGCGCCCTGCGCCAGCGCGTCGACGACGCCGCGGCCAAGCTGGTCGTCACCACCGACGGCCAGTGGCGGCGCGGCAAGCCGGCCCCGCTCAAGGCGGCCGTGGACGAGGCTCTCGCCGAGGGTGATTCGACCGTCGAGCACGTCCTGGTGGTGCGCCGCACCGGCATCGAGACCGCGATGACCTCCGGCCGCGACCTGTGGTGGGACGAGACCGTCGCGCTCGGCTCCCCCGAGCACGAGGCGCAGGCCTTCGACGCCGAGCATCCGCTGTTCATCCTCTACACCTCCGGCACCACCGGAAAGCCCAAGGGCATCCTGCACACCTCCGGCGGCTACCTGACCCAGGCCGCCTACACCCACCACCACGTCTTCGACCACAAGCCCGGTCGCGACGTGTACTGGTGCACCGCCGACATCGGCTGGGTCACCGGGCACAGCTACATCGTGTACGGCCCGCTGGCCAACGGCGCCACCGAGGTCGTCTACGAGGGCACCCCGAACTTCCCCGACGAGCACCGGCACTGGCAGATCATCGAAAAGTACGGCGTCACCATCTATTACACGGCGCCGACGC